>JBLNDU010000136.1:0-2760 GCA_050261935.1 Nocardioidaceae bacterium
GCGCGCCACCTGCCGCGCCGCGCGCGTCAGGTCAGCGATCGGCCGCATCGCGCGCCGGGCGACCCACAGCCCGCCCAGGAAGGCCAGCGCCGTGCCGCCCAGCACTCCGAGCGCCAGGAACAGCCGGACGCGGGCGATCGTGCGCTCGAGCCGGCGCTCCGGCTTGCCGAACTGCACGAACGCCACCGCGCCGTCGACCGGCCCCGGGACGAACTCGAACGGCCCGTGGCGGGCGAGCGAGCCGGCGAACAGCGGCCGCGACACGACCCGAAAGCCCGGCACGCTCCCGACGCCGTCCATCGGCGGACCGAGGTCCGGTGCGTCCGGCGTGGACGCCACGACGCGGCTGTTGCGGTCGAGCACCCGGATCGCGGCCCCGCCCGAGGCGGCGGCGCTCACGATGTCGGACGGCACGGCGAGCCTGACCTCGCCCTCCGGACCGGAGCGCAGCCTGATGCGCTCCTGCAGGTCGGCCGCGGTGGCGCGGAGGTCGTCGTCGAAGCCGTCGCGGAGACGGTGCTCTCCGAGCGCGCCGATCGCGGTGGCGAACAGGCACAGGATCACGAACGTGAGGGCGGCCGAGACGACCGCCAGCTTGGCCCGGATCGGGAGCCGAACGCGCGCGCGCTGGAGCGCCGAGGGGGAGGCCCGGTCCATCAGCCCTCCCTCAGCACGTAGCCCGAGCCGCGCACGGTGTGGAGCAGGCGCGGCTCGCCGTCCGCCTCGAGCTTGCGGCGCAGGGTGGAGATGAAGACGTCGACGGTGTTGGTCTCGGCGAACGGGTGGTAGCCCCACACGTCGTCGAGCAGCCGCTGGCGCGAGACGACGAGCCGCTCGTTGCGCATGAGGAACTCGAGCAGCTCGAACTCGCGCGCGGTGAGGTCGAGCCTGCGCTCGCCTCGCAGCGCCTCGTGCGTGCCGGGGTTCAGGCGGAGGTCGCCCGCGACGAGCCAGGCGGAGCCGCGCGGCGGGCGCCGCCGCAGCAGCGCGCGCAGCCGGGCGAGCAGCTCCGCGCGCTCGAACGGCTTGACCAGGTAGTCGTCGGCGCCCGAGTCGAGCCCCTCGACGCGCGCGTCGAGAGCGTCGCGCGCGGTGAGCATCAGGATCGGCACGTCCCCGGCGACGCGCAGCTGGCGGCAGACCTCGACGCCGTCGAGCTTGGGCAGGCCGAGGTCGAGCACGACCGCATCGGGGGCGAACACGGCCGCCTGCTCGAGCGCGACCTCGCCGTCGGCGGCGACGCGCACCTCGTAGCCCTCGCGGTCGAGTGAGCGCCTGAGGACGCCCGCGATGTCGGCATCGTCCTCGACGATGAGCACGCGCGCGGACTCGCTCATGCCGGGGATGGTAGGGAGGCCCGCGCCGGCCGCCGGCGTTGCGTGACCGTCGAGCGCCCGGGTAGCGTCCAGCTCGGGGCCGTACCCGAGCCACACGTTGGAGGAGCGCGTTGAGGGCAGCCATCCTGCACGAGTACGGCGAGCCGCCGCGGCTCGGCGACTTCGACGAGCCCGCGCCCGGCGAGGGGCGGATCGTCGTCGACGTGCAGGCGGCCGGCCTGAACCCGGTGGACCTGGCGATGGCGTCGGGGTCGTTCTACGCCGGCTCGCCGCCGCTTCCGTGCGTGGCCGGCCGCGAGGGGGTGGGCCGCGCGGCGGACGGCACGCTCGTCTACTTCGACCGGGCCGTGGAGCCGTACGGGTCGTTCGCCGAGCGAGCCCCGGTCGAGAGCTCGAGGGCGATCGAGCTGCCCGTGCACCTCGACCCGGCGCTAGCCACCTGCTTCGGGATCGCCGGGATGGCCGCGTGGCTCGCGCTCGACTGGCGCGCCGAACTGCGCGCCGGCGAGACCGTGCTGGTGCTCGGTGCGAGCGGCGTCGTGGGGCAGATCGCGGTCCAGGCGGCGCGTCTCATGGGCGCCGGGAGGGTGGTCGCCGCCGCGCGCAGCGACGACGGGCTCCAGCGGGCCCGCGAGCTCGGCGCCGACGCCGTCGTGCCGATCGGGCGGGTGGACGACCTGGCGCTGGCGTTCCGGGAGTCGTGCGGCGACGGGCCCGACGTGGTCGTCGATCCGGTCTGGGGCGAGCCCGCCGCAGCGGCGCTCGACGCCTGCCGCGCGCGCGGCAGGCTCGTCCAGATCGGGCAGTCGGCCAGCTCGCACAGCTCGATCGCCTCGGCCGACGTGCGCGGGAAGCTGCTCTCGATCCTCGGTCACACGATCTTCCTGGCGCCCGCCGAGGTCAGGCGCGACGCGTACCGGCGGATGTGCGAGCACGGCGCGCGCGGCGAGCTGCGCGTCGAGATCGAGCGGGTGCCGCTCGAGGGCGCGGCCGTTGCCGGGCGGCGGCAGGGGAGCGCGCCGCACCGCAAGCTCGTGATCGTCCCCTGACCGCCGCGCGGCGCCGCCGAGCGCGCGCTCCGCGCCGCGCCGCGGCCGTCCGACGGCTCAGCGGTGCACCGCCGCCAGCAGCGCCGCGTACGAGCGCACGAGCAGCGCGCGCTCGCGCGCGAGCTGCGGATCGGCCGGGTCGCAGCCGGCCGCCACCCAGCGGTCCGACACGTCCATCGGCTCGGCGCGCAGGGCCGCCGCCGGCCGGACCTGAGCCGGCCGTGTAGCGGCGATCACCGGCTGGACCTAGGCCGCGTGGGACCGCCCGCCTGGAGGGGACAGCGCCGTCGGCGTCGAAGATGGCCCTTCGAGAGCGATGACCGTTCGCATTCGGAGACGAGCACGTCGGCGCCCGCGCGGGCGCTGGCCGAAGC
>JBLNDU010000137.1:0-5102 GCA_050261935.1 Nocardioidaceae bacterium
GCGCGCTCACACCGCCGGGGCTCGCGGCAGCGAGGGCGCCCATCTCAGGGGAGGACCGGGCAGGGACACGCTCAGGGCCGGTCCCGGCCTGAACTGGCTCTGGGGCGGTCCGGGCAAGGACACGCTCGACGGCGGTCCCGGCCGAAGCGTCGACTGGTTGTGGGGCGGCGCGGACGCCGACGTGCTCCGCGGCGGCGGGGGCGACGACCTGCTCTCGGGCGATGGCCCGGCGCACAGCGGGTCGCGCGGCGACGACCTGCTCGACGGCGGGGCGGGGACCGACAGCGTGGGCTACGTCGAGCGGGTCAAGCCGGTCGTCGTCGACCTCGCGCGCGGGCGCGGTGGGCGCCCAGGCGAGCGCGATCGCCTGAGGTCGATCGAGCGTGCGTCGGGCGGCTTCGGCCCCGACGTGCTCCTGGGTGACGGCCGCGGCAACGGCCTATCAGGCCTGGATTCGTATGCCGGCGATCCGTACTCCCCGCCAGCCTCCGCGGTGCTGCGAGGGGGCGACGTGCTGGTGGGCCGCGGAGGTGACGACGCGCTGTCGGGAACCGCGGCCGGGGCGCGCTTCGACGGTGGTCCGGGGAACGACGTGCTCGACTCGCGCTCGCGCCGCGATCGGCCTTCCTGCGGGCCCGGCCGCGACAAGCTCGCGGTGGAGCGCAACGGCAGGCTCGTGCCGCGCGACTGCGAGCGGATCACCGTTCGCGGCGACCCGTTCGCGCGCGGCGCCGTGGGCAAGGGGCGCGCCCACTTCTCGGTGCCGGCGCGCTGGGGGCCGAGCGGGAATCGCTGCGCCGTCGGCGTGACGCTCCGCTCACCGGCCGGCAGGCGCTATGGCGGCGCGAGCTGGCCCGCCCCGGGGAGGCGCAACGGGCGCGTGTCGTTCGCGCTCAGCGCGGCGGGGCGTCGAGCGGCCGCCCTGCACCGGATCGCGGTCGTGCGCGCCGCTTGCCGCTCCCCCAACTTCCGCCTCAACTACGCCGTGAGCTGGCGTATCCGACTATGACGCCGGCGAGCTCTCGCGCGGCGGCCGTCCGCAGCTGCTGGCGGGCACGATCGACCGCAGCGTCGCGGCGGCCCGTCGGCGGCCTCGCTGCGGTGCGCCGGTTCACGGTCGCGCTCGGGACGGCGGTGGCGCTGGCGCTCATCGCGCCCGCGGCGGCGGCCGCGCTGGTGGTGTCGGTCGACTTCGACGACGGCGCCGCCGAGGCGTACGTCGCCGGCGCGCTGCTCGAGTCGCACGGGATGCGCGGCACGTTCTACGTCAACAGCGACGTGATCGGTGATCCCGGCCACATGAGCTGGGCGCAGCTGGCCGAGCTCCAGGCGCGCGGCCACGAGATCGCGGGGCACACCCGCAGCCACCCGCGGCTGCCAGGCCTGCTCGCGAGTGCAGGCGTGGCGGAGGTCCGCCACCAGGTCTGCGGCGACCAGGTCGAGCTGCGCCGCCACGGCTTCGACGTCACCGAGTTCGCCTACCCGTTCGGCGTCGCGGACGCCGGCGTCAAGGCGATCGTGCACGACTGCGGCTACCGCACGGGGCGCACCGACCACGGCATCCCAGCGGACGGATCGCTCTTGGCAGAGACGATCCCGCTGCCCGACGCCTACTGGATCAGGACGCCGCGCGCGCCGACCGCGACCACGCAGTTCGAGACGCTTCGGGACTACGTGACGCAGGCCGAGCCGGCCGGCGGCTGGCTGCACATCGTCTTCCACCGCATCTGCGACGGCTGCCGCGAGTACTCGACGCCGGAGCCCGTCATCACGCGGTTCCTCGGCTGGCTCGAAGGGGAGGACGCGGTCGAGGTCGAGACCGTCCGGCAGGTGATGGACGGGTACTGGGCTTCCGACACGAGCCCGCCCGACACGTCGATCACCTCGGCGCCGGCGCACATGCCCGTGGAGGGCTCGCCCGCTTTCGAGTTCACGTCCTCGGAGGAGGCGTCGCGCTTCGAGTGCCAGCTCGACGCGGGCGCCTGGGAACCGTGCTACTCGCCGGCCTCCCACACCAACCTCGCGGTCGGCACCCACAGCTTCGCGGTTCGGGCGATCGACCGCGGGCGCAACACCGACCCGAGCCCCGCCCGCCACGGCTTCACGATCGACGCACCGCTCCCGCCGCCGGCGGCGCCGCCGCCCCCGCGGCCGCGCGACACGACCGTCGACTTCCAGCTCAGCGCGACGCGCTCCCAGAGGGCGCTCAGGCAGAAGGGGATCGTGGTCTTCGTGCGTTGTCCCGCCGAGCGCTGCACGGCGGTCCTGTCGGCCAGCATCAGCATCCCGGGCAACGCGAAGCGGCTGCAGCTCAGGCGGCTCACGAAGGCGCTCGGCCGGGGTCAGCGAGCCAAGCTGACGCTGCGCCTCTCGCGCAAGCAGCTCGACCAGCTCGCCCGCGCGCTCCGCAACCGCCGAGCCCGCGCCAAGCCGATCGCGCGGATCACGGTCTCGGTGGCCGACGCCACCCGCAACCGGAAGACGAGAACGGTCACGATCAGGCTGACTCCGTGACCTGGCAACCGGTGCGAGCGGCGCTCGGCCAGTGCACCGGCTCCGCTAGCAGACCACCTGGAGGTGGAAGCTACGGTCGACGAACGTGTTCGCGTCGTCGCGCGTGCCGACGAAGACGGCGTTCGGGTTGCCGGCCCGCTGGGCCGTGACGGCGATCGTCTGAGGCGGCTCACTCGTCGTGATGCTGCCGCCGCTCGCCCCGTATGAGCAACCCGTGACGGAGCGGTTGAAGACCACCTGGTAGCGGCCCGCGCCGATCCTCTGCGCGCTCGTGACACCGGCGCCCCGCACGAACGCGCCGTTCAGGTCGACCACCGCGAACAGGCGGCGCGTGTAGTCGCCGGCGACGATGCCGCCGAGCTTCGCCGCGTCGGGCACGGTGCCGAGGCTGTCCTCGTTGATGTCCGTGCCGTCGAGGCTGTCGCGCCGGACGTCGCGACCGCGAAGGCTGTCGTTGATGACGTCGGAGGTGCCGAGGCTGCTGTCGGCGATGTCCCGACCCCTCAGGTCCTCGTTCCTGACGTCGCGGCTGCGAATGCTGTCGTCGATGATGTCGGCGCTGCCGATCGTCGCCGCCGCGTACGCGGCGCCGCCCATCGCCACGAACAGCGCCAGGCACGCGACCGCCAGGGCGGGTGAGGGGCGCCAACGAGAGAACCGCTTCACTGAGCAAACCTCCTTCTGTCGTTCGGATCGCCTTCCTGCAACAAGGCAACCCGGGCTGAGTTGCGGAGGGCGGCTCGGATGCCGTGCTCTCGGAGACCGGGGTTCGAGTGGTCGCGGCGGGCCGGTCGCCGGTGAAGCGAGCGGTCGAGCCTCCGAGCGACGTGAACGGTCGTGGCGGATGAGGCGGCTAGAGTCGGCGCGCCGTGGACCTGGAGCTCGTCGTCGCCGTGCTGCTGGCGGCGGGCTTCGCGACGACGAACGGCCTTCACGACGCATCGAACGCGATCGCCACGTTGGTCGCGACGCGGGCGGCTTCGCCGCTGCAGGGGATCGTCCTGGCGTCGGTGTTCAACCTGCTCGGTCCGTTCTTGGTCGGCGCGGCGGTTGCCGACACGATCGGCGGGCTCGTCGCCGTCGCTCCGCCGACCGCGGTGGAGGTGATCGCTGCCGGGCTGGTTGCCGCGGTCGCCTGGAACCTCGTCACCTGGCGCTTCGGGCTCCCATCCAGCTCGGGCCACGCGCTTGTCGGCGGCCTCGTGGGCGCGAGCCTCGCCGAGGGCGGGATCGACGCCGTTCGCTGGGGCGGGCTCGAGGGGTGGCGGCCCGTGGGGGTGTTCGGCGCGCTGATCGCGCTGGCGCTCTCGCCGCCGCTCGGGGCGCTCGCCGCGCTGCTCGGGGAGCGCGCGCTGCGCCGGCTTGGGCGGCGGGCGACGCGGCGCTGGCGGGCGCCGGTGCGCGCCGGCGAGTGGGCGATGTCGGCCGCGCTGGCCTTCAGCCACGGGGCGAACGACGCGCAGAAGTCGGTCGGAGTGATCGCCGCCCTGCTGCTCGCGGACGGCCGCCTCGACACGCTCGCGGCACCGGCGTGGGCCAAGCTGCTGTGCGCAGCGGCGCTGACCGCCGGGACCGCACTCGGCGGTTGGCCGATCATGCGCACGGTGGGCCGCCGCATCTACCGCATCCGGCCGCTCGACGGGCTCGCCAGCCAAAGCTCGGCCGCCGCGGTCATCTTCGGCGCCTCGCTCGCCGGCGCGCCGGTATCGACTACGCAGACGGTCGCCTCGTCGGTCGTCGGAGTCGGCCTCGGCAGGCGGCGCTGGCACCACGTGCACTGGGCGGTGGTGCGTCAGATGACACTCGCCTGGCTCGTCACGCTGCCGGCCACCGGGGCGCTCGGCGCCGCCACACTGGAGCTCTGGTGGCTCCTGAGATGAGGCGCGAGCACTGGTTCCTGCCGGACACGCCCGACGTGGTCGGGCTATTGCGCCGCCAGCTCGCGGTCACGCTGGACGGCATCGAGGCGTTCGCCGCCTGGGCCGCCGGCGACGCTGCTGCCGCGCAGGCCGTGCGCGACGCCGAGCACCGCGGCGACGCCGCCAAGCGGGAGCTGCTGAGCGAGCTGCGCGCCGCCTTCGTGACACCGCTCGAGCCCGAGGACGTGTTCGCGCTCTCGCGCGACGTGGACTGGATCCTCAACTACGTTCGCGACCTGGTGAGCGAGTCGGAGGCCATGGCGTGCCCGCCCGACGCGCGGATCGCCGAGATGGCGCGGCTGCTCGGCATGGCCGTGCGGCAGCTCGACACCGCGATCGCACAGCTCGCGGCGAGCACGGACGCCGCGATCGCCGCCGCCGACGCCGCGATCAAGGCCGAGCGACAGCTCGAGCACGCCTACTACCGCGGCATGGCCGCCCTGCTCGATGTCGGCGAGGGCAACGCGACTGCACGCCGCGAGCTCTACCGCCGCTGCTCGCGGATCGGAGAGACCGTCGTCGACGCCGCCGAACGCGTCGTGTACGCCGTCATGAAGCAAAGCTGACGCGAGCGTCCCGGGGTGCGCTTCACCTCGGCGGTGTCGGCGGCGTCTGTCGACGTCGCCGTGCTCAACAACCGCTCTGCTTCACTCCTCCGGCTGACGCTCG
>JBLNDU010000138.1:0-10079 GCA_050261935.1 Nocardioidaceae bacterium
CTCGCCCAGCGCGAGCGTCGCCAAGCCCGGGGGGTCGCGCCCCCGCGGTCATGGAACTCCTCGGATCGGGCCGCAGATACGGCGCTGGAGCCAGGCGCCGGCGGGCCGCTCCACGACGACGATGTGATGCCGTCCGGTTAACCGAACCGTCGCGCTTGGCCGACGCGCACGAGTCCCGAAGCGGGAGCTGGCGCGCACGTCGCGAGCCCGACTCGCGCCGGGCCCGCGACAACTCCGTGCTCTCCGCCCTACGCGCCGGCCGGCTGCGGCGCGGCCTGCGGCAGCTCATGCCGCGGGGCCTCCGCGCTGCGTCGCCTCGGCAGCCACTCGAGCCAGCTGGGCAGGTACCAGTTGCGCTCGCCGAGCAGCTTCATCGCGGCCGGCAGCAGCACGCCGCGGATCAGGGTGGCGTCGATCAGGATCGCCGCCGCAAGGCCCACGCCCATCTGCTTGAACTCGACGAAGCTGAGCGTCGCGAAGATGGAGAACACCGCCACCATCACGATCGCCGCGCTCGTCACCGTGCCGGCGGTCGAGCCGATGCCCCGCTCGATCGCCTTCTCCGTGGGCAGGCCGCGGTCCACCAGCTCCTTGATCCGGCTGAGGATGAACACGTGGTAGTCCATCGAGAGTCCGAACAGGACCACGAACAGGAACAGGGGCAGCCAGCTGGTCACCCCGTTGCTGTGGGCGCCCAGCAGGCCCTGCGCGAACCCGTCCTGGAAGACCAGGACGAGCAGTCCGTAGGCCGCGCCCACGGACAGCATGTTCAGGGCGATCGACGTGATCGGGATGACGACCGACCTGAACGTCACGAGCAGGAGCAGGAACGACAGCACCAGCACGAATCCGAACACGACCGGCAGGTGCGACTTCATCGAGTCCTGCCAGTCCACGTTCGACGCGACGTCCCCGCCGACGTCGACCTGGGCCGCAGTGCCCTGGAACGCCGCCGGGATCAGGTCGTCGCGCAGCTCCGACAGGGCCTTCTTCGACTTCGCGTTCTCGCCATCTCCGACAAGCGGCAATGAGACCGACGCCACCGTGCCCTCGTGGTTGACACGGACATCCGGCGCCCCGAGGGCCACGCCCTCGGCCCGCGCCTTCGAGGCCACCTCCTCGATTGCCCCGGTGACGCTCGGCGAGCGGACGTCATCCGCCTGCACCACGAGGTCTGCGGAGGGGTGCTCCGAGGGGTAGAGGTCCTGGATCCTCTCGTAGGTCTGGATCGTCGAGAACCCCTTCGGGAACTCCTCCAGCCCCGTGGTCTTCACGTTCATGCCGAACGCCGGGATCGCCAGTGCGACCAGCGCCCCGCCGGCCACCAGGATCGCCAGGGCCGGCCGGCGCATCACGGTCCGGACGACCGCGCTCCAGGCGCGCGACTCGCCGGCCCGCCGCCCTCGGCGCGGGATGAAGGGGATCCGCCCCTTCTCCAGCCGATCGCCGAGCAGCGACATCAGCGCCGGCAGCACGGTCAGCGAACCAAGGAGCGCGACGGCGACCACGAGCAGCGTTCCGATCCCGAAGGAGAGGAACACGCTGCTGCCGCCCAGCGCCATCCCGGACATCGCGGCGATCACGGTCAGGCCGGAGACCAGCACCGCACGGCCGGAGGTGGCCGCGGCGGCGTCGATCGCGTCCCTCGGGCTCCGCCCGCGCGCACGCTCCTCACGCTCACGACGGAGGTAGAAGAGCGAGTAGTCCACGCCGACGGCCATCCCGATCAGCAGGATCACCGAGCCGATCGCGTCGTCGACCGGGAAGATCTGACTCGGGATCGAGACCAGCCCGATCGTCGCCATCACCGCCGAGATCGCGAGGATCACCGGGATGCCGGCCGCGACCACGGCCCCGAACGCGACGACGAGGATCAGCAGCGTGATCGGGACCGACAGCGTTTCGGCCTTCGCGAAGTCGTCGCCGATCGAGTCCGAGAGCTGCTTGTCCGCGGTGCCATCGCCGGCCACGCCGATCTTGAATCCGGGCTGGGCCCGCTCAGCCTGATCGACCGCGGCGAACGTCCTCGTCGCCGTGTCCTCGGCGTCGTCCGGGTCACCCTTCAGATCGGCGTTGATCAGCGCCGCGTGCCCGTCCGCCGAGGCCTTTGGGGGGTCGATCGAGGCGAACTGCCCGGTCGAGTCGAGCTCGTGGCGAACGCTCGCCAGCGCCGCTCTGAACCGCGGTGCATCGACCTGCTCCGACTTGCTCTGCACCAGCACGCTCTCGCTGGCCGGGTCCTTCGGGCCCTTCTTGTCGAGGGTCAGCTCGGCGGCCTTCGACTCGCCCACGTTGGACTCGGCGTCGGTCAGGCTTCTCTTCCCGACCGCGCTGCCGCCGACCAGCGCGACGACCACGAAGGCGAGCCAGAGCCCGATCGCCATCTTCCGATGCGTCGCGCTCCAGTGCCCGGCCCTTGCGGCGATCCCCTTGATCTGTGACCTCTTCCTCGACACCACGTCCTCTCGTCTCGTGGATTCCGAGTCGGACGCAGGGTCTCGCCGCGCGGGCGCCGTTCCAATGCGGCCTGCAGGCGTCTGCGGGGTTGGGCCAGCCGCAGGGTGGGTGGGGTTAGCCGTAAGGACGCGTCTCGGACGTGGCGCCTTCGCCCATGCGGTGAGCAGGTCGGTGCCGGCGCGTCCGCGCTCGATGCGGAGCTGGTCTCGCGGGCCGATCCGGCGCCGGCCCCCTGAGCTCGTCGTACATGACGAGGCCGGCGCGGGCGGCGGGCGCGGCCCGCGTCTCGGGCGTCATGTCGTCTTCTCCTTCGCTGGGGCTGGGACAACCGCGCGGCGCAACAACAACCGAAGCAGCAGGAACGGCGCCGCGATCAATCCCGCCGCGAGGGGAATCAGCAGCAGCGGGATCAGCGCGACCGCGGTCAACGCCACGATCGGGATCGCCAGAGGGAAGAGCGCCACCGTGACGATGCCAACCCCGGCGGCGACGCCGAGCGTCCCGTCGACCAGATCCGCGGTGGACGTTCTTGTGGATGAGCTAACCATCATTTGAGTCCTCTCTGTTGCTCAGGCTTCAAGCCGAGACGGCGATCGACTCGCCGGCGCGGCGGGAACGGGCTCGCGCGGCCCGGCCGGCGCGGCCGGCGCGTAGGCGGCCCTGAAGCCCTCTCGCCAGCTGGGGTAGCGCGGCTCCCAGCCGAGCTCGCGCTTGGCCTTGGCGTTCGAGGCGCCACGGGCCTCGGTCGCCATCACGGCCACGGCTTCGCCCGCGAGCAGCCGCGCGAGCCAGCGCGGAAAGCGCCTGGGCGGCTTCGCGCCGAGGGCATCCGCGAGCACGGGCAGCCACTCGCGCGCCGGGGCGGGCTCGTCGTCGACGATGTTGTAGATGTCCGGCCCGTCGTGCTCGAGCGCGAGCACGGTCGCCGCCGCGGCGTCGTCGAGGTGAACGAACGAGGTGACGCCTCCGCCTTCGCCGACGATCGGGTACTGCCGCTTGCGCACGGGCTCGATCAGCCCGTCGTTGGCCGCGCCGTAGAAGAGGCCGTAGCGAAGCGCGATCCCGCCGGCGTTCGTGACCACCTCCTCGAGGTGGCGCATCGCGGCGTTCGACTTGCGCGTCGTCGCGACCGGCGTGGGGTCGAGCGGGTCGTCCTCGGTCTTGACCGGCCCGCCCTCGCGCGCGTTCCGGTAGCTGGCGAAGCTCTGAGCGACGAACCGGTCGACCCCCGCCTCGCGGGCGGCTGCGAGCAGCGCGTCGGTGCCCTCGGTCCGCAGCCTGTTCGTCTCCGCGAACGCGCCGTCGAAGTTGCGCGAGAAGGTCAGCTCCGCCAGGGCCGTCGCCTGGTGGACGATCGCGTCCGGCGCGGCCTCGAGCACGGCCCGGCGCACGGCCGCACGATCAAGCAGATCGAGCGCGACCGGCTCAGCGCCGAGCGCCCGCAGTCGTTCCGCCTTCTCAGCCGACCTCGAGGTGCCGATCACCTCATGGCCTCTGTCGACGAGCTGGGGGACCAGCCTGGTGCCGATCGCACCGCTCGCTCCTGCAACGAACACTCGCATCGTGCCCTCCTCTGGTCACATCGCCCGCGTCACGCGCGTCTACTCCCATGACGCACTCCGGCGACAGGATGTGACGATGGACGAGCGCGAGTTCCTGGCGCAGCAGTTCGAGCAGCACCCCACCCGGTTGCGCGCGGTGGCCTACCGGATGCTCGGCTCGCTGGGCGAGGCCGACGACGCCGTGCAGGAGGCCTGGCTGCGGCTGAGCCGGACCGACGCCGACGAGGTCGAGAACCTCGGCGGGTGGCTGACGACCGTCGTCGCGCGCGTGTCGCTCGACATGCTGCGCTCGCGCCGGTCGCGGCGCGAGGAGGCCCTGGACGTTCGCGTACCCGAGCCGATCGTCGACCGCGTCGACGGCACCGACCCCGAGCACGAGGCGCTCCTGGCCGACTCCGTGGGCCTGGCGCTGCTCGTCGTGCTCGAGACGCTGTCGCCGCCCGAGCGGCTGGCGTTCGTCCTGCACGACATGTTCGCGGTGCCGTTCGACGAGATCGCGCCGACCGTGGACCGCTCACCGGAGGCGGCGCGCCAGCTCGCGTCCCGCGCCCGCCGCCGCGTACAGAGGGAGAACACGATCCCCGACGCCGACCTACACACCCAGCGCGAGGTCATCGACGCCTTCATCGCCGCCGCGCGCGAGGGCGACTTCGAGGCGCTGCTCCAGGTGCTGGACCCGGACGTGCTCCTCCGGGCCGATCGCGGCGCCGTCTCCATCGGCGCCTCGAGGGTTGTCCGCGGAGCGGCCAACGTGGCCCGCCAGGCGTTCGCCTTCGGGCGCCTCGACATCGAGGTGCGGCCGGCGCTCGTCAACGGCGCGGCCGGGACCGTCACGCTCCGGGACGGAAAGCCGTTCGCGATCGCGGGCTACACGATCCGAAACCGCAGGATCGTCGAGATGGACATCCTCGCCGACCCCGAGCGCCTTCAGCAGATCGACCTGACGGTCCTCGACTGATCGTTGGCACATCGGCCGCGACGGATTCCGCTAGTCGCTCATCTCGCGTCGACCATCTCCCCCGGGAGCACGTCGAGGTCGCCGTCTCGGTCGTAGGGCACGGATTCGGCAACCTATCTTCGTTGGAGGAACCCGTAGACCAAGAGGAGATCGATGCCGCAGTCGCTTGAAGGCCGGGTCGCGTTCGTCCGGGGGGGCGGACGGGGGTTGGGCGCCACCCTCGCCCGCGCGCTCGCGGAAGCCGGGATGGATGTCTGGGTGACGGGCCGCACGGCAGCGCGGATCGAGGCCGTGGCGGCGGAGATTGGGGGGCACGCTCTCACCGGCGACGTCTCGCGGGAGGAGGACGTCGCTCGCTGGTTCGAACAGGCTGGCCCGGTAGACCTACTCGTCAACAACGCAGGCGTGCAGGGCCCGACGGTGACCTTCGACGAGGAGGAGCCAGCGTCGTGGTGGGAGGTGTTCGAGATCAACGTCCGCGGCGTCTTCCTCTGCTGCCGGGCCGTGGTGCCGGGGATGCTCGCGCGCGGCGATGGCCGCATCATCAACGTCGCGAGCGGCTCTGCGTACCTGCCGCCGGGCGGCTTCCCGAGCACGGCGTACGGGCCGAGCAAGGCCGCGGTGCACCGCTTCTCGGAGCTACTCGCCGCCCAGCTCCGCCCGCAAGGCGTCTTCGTCTTTTCGATCAGCCCGGGGCTCGTGCGCACGGCGATGACCGAGTCCCACTTCGGTGACGACGCGCCCTGGACACCCCCGGAGTGCGTCCCGCGGCTTGTGCTGGCGCTCGCGACCGGAGAGCTCGACGCGCTTGCCGGACGCTATCTCCACGCCGAGCACGATCCTCCGGAGATCCTCCGCGGGCGGATCGAGGAGATCGAAACCGGCGACCTGAACGCGATACGCCTGCGCCGATGAGAGAGCGCTGCGTCCGGTCAGCCGACAGCGACAAGGCCGGGGTGCTCGACGTCGTCGAAGAGGCGCTCGCCTGATGTTCTGGCGGGTTGCCCGCGCGGAGACCGCGTCCAAGGCGTGCCAGCGAAGCCGTTATCGCGACGTGTAGCCGGCGTCGACCGCCAGGGCCGCGCCGGTGACGTATGAGGCCCGCTCCGAGCACAGCCAGAGGCTCGCCTGAGCGACCTCCTCGGGTCGCCCGAAGCGCCCGAGCAGGCTCAGAGCGGGCGCGAACTCGGCCTCGGTGGCGCCGAACGTCTCGAGCGCGCCCCTGAGCATCGGGGTGTCGATAGCGCCGGGGCAGACAGCGTTGACCCGGATGCCGTTCGGCGCGTTCTCGAGCGAGGCGACCTTCGTGAGGCCGATGACGCCGTGCTTGCGGTCGAACTCCGCCTCGTCGAGCTCGGCGATCGGATGCGTGTCAGGCGTAACCGCGGCGTTGTTCACGGCGCAGTCGAGCCGGCCGTAGCGCTCGACCGCAATCCGGACCATCGCTTCGACGTCCGCGGCACGCGACACGTCGGTCCTGAGGAACGAGGCCGTGCCACCCGCGCCGGCGATGGCGTCCACGGTCGCCTGCCCGTCCGGCTCGTTGAGATCGGTGACGAGCACGGCCGCTCCCTCGTCGGCGAAGACGCGCGCGGTGGCCGCGCCCATCCCCATGCCGCTCCGGTAACGATCGCAACCTTGCCCTGAAGAGCTCCACTCGGCACGAGGGCCTCCCACCTGTGTCGTTCCCCGCCGACAGCGACCCGGCCGGCGACCGGTCCGGGTGCGCTTACCCGCTGAGGGGCATGGCAACCGAGGGCTCAGCGTCCGCGAGACACCGACGGCCGTGGCGGCGAATCGCCACACTGAGGCGCCCTGTACGACCGGACCAGCGAGCGCGAGGGCGCTCGGAGAGGAGGACGCCTTGCACGCGCGCGTTGCCGTCTACCGGATCACGTCCGGGACCGCCGAGGAGATCGCCAGCAAGGCTGACGCCGAGGGCGGGATGAGGACCCTGTTCGAGGCCGAGCCGGGCTTCGAGTCCTACGAGCTGGTCGCCGCGGGCGACGCGATCATCTCGGTCTCGCGCTGGGAGACGGCGCAGCAGGCCGAGGCCGCGACGGTCGCGGCGCGCTCGTGGGTCGCCGAGCACCTCGCCCGCGCGCTCGAGCTGCAGCAGAGCTACGTCGGGGAGCTCATCCTGTCGTCGGCCGAGCCGACGACTGGTCCGTAGCGGCTCTTCGCCGCGCGGCCGGCTACTCGGGCCAGAAGCCCGGCACCGTCTCGACGTCGGCGGCCGGATCGTCGAGGCGCGGCGAGACGATGATCAGCACGGCATCGTCCGGCCCCTCGTTCCAGACGGAGCGAACGACATCGGGCGCGACTCGCACGGCGGTCCCGCCGCCGGCGTCGATCACGTCGTCGCCGAGCTTGAACTGCAGCGTGCCCGCGACGACGAAGTAGACCTCCTCCTGGGTGCGGTGGCGGTGGCCGTAGCTGCCCTTGCCGCCCGTCCGGGCCGGCATCCGCCGCCACGTGAAGGCCACCTGCTCCGTGCCGAGCTGGCCGGTGGCCATGCGCATCTCGCCCGGATAGTCGCCGAGGACGTCGGGCACCTCCTGCAGCTTCACGATCGTGTAACCGGCCACGGGACGCGACCCTAACGCGTCGCCCCTTACGCCGGGGCCGGTGCTAGGACCAGGAGTCCCAGGCCAGGAGCGACGGGTACGGGTCGAACGGCTTGCCGCCCTCGTACCAGCCCGGCGGAGCCCACATCTCGAAGTGCAGGTGACAGCCGCGCGCGTTGCCGGTCTGCCCGACCGTGCCGATCCGCTGCCCCGTGTAGACGCGGTCGCCCTTGCGGAACGGCGAGCGCTCGCGCAGGTGCATGTACGTGTAGTCGGTCCCGGTGCCGTCGCCGTCGATGACGACGTAGTTGCCGGCGGCGCCGTGGTAGCCGTTGTACTGCACGGTCCCTCCGCGCGCCGCGAGGAGGGGCGTGCCGCAGGACGCCATCACGTCCTGGCCCTGATGCGAGTGGCCCGCGCGACCGGCGCCGAAGCGGGCGCCTGAGGAGCCGAAGCTGTGGGCGGCCGGGACGGGGAAGGCGTGGTCGTAGAGGTCGAAGGCGTCGCGGCGAAAGTCCTGCGTGCTCGAGCTGCGAGCCGGCGCGCCGTTTGCCCCCTGCGCGTTCAGCTGGAAGGCGTAGCGTCCGGACTGGGCCGGGAGGGAGCCGACGATGCCGGTCCAGGAGAGGCTCTGCACCACCCCGGGCTGAGCCGCCACGACGGGCCACGAGAGGACGACCGCGCCGTCCACGCCCCGCACGAGCTGGACCTGCACGTTGAGCGGCACGCCGACCCGGAAGGAGAACGTGACGGCCGGGCGCGCGCCGACGAAGGCCTTCGTGCGGCTCGTGCCGGTCTCGATGAGCGGCGCGCCCGGGAGCGGCGTCAGCGTCGGGTTGGGCTCGGGCGCCGAGCTCGCCACGACCGTCAGCGGCTTCGATGGCCGCGAGCGGAGCCGGCTCGACACCTGCGCCACCACGGGGCCTGAGACGGCGTTGGCCGGCACGCGCACGTCGATGCGCCGGTAGCTCCGTGAACGGACCGGCACGGAGGCATCGTCCTGGACCCCGTAGCTGCCGGTGAAGACGACGGTGCGCACGGCGGCGAGCCCGTAGCCGCTGATCCGCAGCGTGGCCCCGGCCTGAGCGCGTCCGCCGGACGCGCAGCGCGAGACGCACGCGAGCTTCGTGATCGTGGGCTTGATGACGTAGCCGGAGCTGCCCGCGGCGGCGGCGCCGCCGGATTGGGCTGCAGCGCCGGGGGCCCCGGCGCCGAACGCCACGCAGGCGCCTCCAGCAACGGCTGTAGCAACGCGCAAAGCGCGAGCACGGCGGTCTAGCACGCTCGTCGGCCTCTCTTTCTCCGGCCTACGGGGTTAGCTGACGGGCTCGCGCCGAAAGAGCGGCGCTACAGCCGGGAAACAGCTCCGGCCGATTCGCCCCTTCGGGGCACGCGCGCAAGCGCGTGGCCCCGAATGGTTCCCCCGCTCCCGAGCGGCTACGGCATGACCGCCCAGGACTCGGCAGGCTTGAATTCGGCGCGAGTATAGCCAGGCGCGGGGGCGCTCCAAACCGGGAGGGCACCGATCCGGCTCAGTGATTCACCGCAGGCCCCTGTCCCCATGCGGGGTGTGCCACACTTGCACGCGGCCGCCCGCCGGGCGCCCGATGGAGCACGTGGCCGCCCGCACGGCGGCCCTCGCCGTGATGAAGACCTACGTGGCCACACCAGCTAGCCGCGAGCGCAACTGGCTCGTCGTCGACGCGACGGGCAAGACGCTCGGCCGGCTCGCGAGCCAGGTGGCCGACGTGCTGCGCGGCAAGCGCAAGCCCGAGTACACGCCGCACTGCGACGTGGGCGACTTCGTGATCGTGGTGAACGCGGCGAGGGTGTCGGTCACGGGGAAGAAGCGCGAGGACAAGCGCTACTACCGCCACTCGGGCTACCCCGGCGGCCTGCGCAGCCGCACGCTCGGCGAGATGCTGGAGCGCCGGCCCGAGGAGGTGATCAGGCTCGCGGTGCGCGGCATGCTGCCGCGGACCCGGCTCGGGCGCGCGCAGCTGCGCAAGCTGAAGGTCTACGCGGGCCCCGATCACCCGCACGCCGCCCAGAAGCCTGAGCCGATGGAGGTCGAAGCTTGAGCGCCGAGGATCCCCGCGACGACGCGCCCCAGGAGGCGGACTCCGGCGCGCCGGACGACGTGACGCCGTCCCCGCCGCCCGAGGAGGCGGCCCCCGAAGGGCCGACCGCGGCCGAGGCCGGAGCCGGCGAGCCGCCGACCGCCGGCGAGCCGCCGGCGCCGGACGAGCCCAGCGACAGCGGGCTGCCGCCGGCCGAGGAGCCCGATCCCAGCGGGGGCGAGCCCGGCGCGCTCGGCGACGCGGGCGACGCCGAGGTCGTTCCCAGCGAGCTCCCGCTCGAGGAGGCGCCGCTGGCCGACGCCGCGCCCGAGGCCGGGGCGGACGAGGTGTGGGACGCCGATGCGGGCTCGAGCGGGCTGCCGCCGGCCGAGGCGCCAGCTCCCGGTGGAGGCGAGCCCGGCGTGCTGGAGGAGGCGGCCGACGTCGAGGCCGCGACCGCTGCGCCCGGGACCCC
>JBLNDU010000139.1:0-11792 GCA_050261935.1 Nocardioidaceae bacterium
CCGCGTGGACGCGGGCGCCGGCGACGACGTGGTGTTCGCCGGACGCGGCGCCGACCGCGTGCTCGGGGTCGACGGCGCCGACAAGCTCTACGGCGAGCGCGGACCCGACCGGATCCGCGGCGGCGACGGGAACGACGAGATCCACGGCGGCGGC
Organism: Nocardioidaceae bacterium; assembly: GCA_050261935.1. Lineage (GTDB taxonomy): Bacteria > Actinomycetota > Thermoleophilia > Solirubrobacterales > Thermoleophilaceae > JBLNDU01. Next base: position 155 of record JBLNDU010000139.1, read on the forward strand.
GGTCAGCTGTTCCGGCGCGCCGACCGGCTGTACGGCAACGCCGGCGACGACAAGGTCTACGGCGGGCCCGGCTTCGACCTGGTGGTCGGCAACCTCGGCAACGACGTGCTGTACGGCGGCCCGGGACGCGACGGCGTCTACGGCGGCCCCGGCGACGACGAGATCCACGGCGGCAGCGGCGGTCACCGCGGCGCGCGCGCCGATCGTCTCCACGGCGGCGAGGGCAACGACAAGTCGTACGGCGGCGCCGGCTGGGACCGGATGTCGGGCGGCAAGGGCGACGACGTGCAGTACGGCGGCGCGGGCAACGACGTCGTCTTCGCCAACCTCGGGCAGGACACGAGCCACGGCGGCGACGGCGACGACGTGCTCTGGGCGCTCGCGCGCGGCGACGTGACCGGCTCGAACGACCTCGCGGGCGACACGCTCTACGCCGGCGGGGGCAACGACCTCGTGCGCGTGCGCGACGGCGAGCGCGACGTGGTGGACTGCGGTCCCGGCTTCGACCGCGTGATCGCCGATCCGCTCGACCAGTTCGACCAGTTCACGTGCGAGCGCGCGTTCATCAGGCAGCCGCGGACGAACGACGACTCGGACGAGAACCAGGCGGAGTCCCCGAAGGAGGACGCCGACCAGGGCCAGTAGCGGAGGGCTCGAGGCGCGCCCGGCGAAGCCGCCGGGCGCGCCGACGCCCGTGCGTCACTGCGCGGTCCAGCCGCCGTCGACGTACAGCTCGGAGCCCGTGACGTAGCTCGAGCGCGGGCTCGCCAGGAAGAGCACCGCCTCCGCGACCTCGGCGGGGTCGCCCAGGCGCCCCATGGGCGTGCGCTCGATGAGCAGCGGGCGCATGCCGAGCTCGTCCACCTCGGTCAGCATCGGGGTCTCGATGAAGCCAGGATGCAGGGAGTTGACGCGGATGCCCTGCTGCGCCCACAGCAGCGCGGCGTTCTTCGTCATGAGGCGGACGGCGCCCTTCGAGGCGTGGTAGGCGATCGAGGCGCCGAAGCCGCCGACGGTGCCGAAGATCGAGGAGATGTTGACGATCGAGCCGCCGCCCGCGGCCTTCATCGCCTCGCCGACGGCGCGCATCCCGAGCCAGACGCCGGTCTGGTTGACGGCGATCACGGTGTCCCAGCCCTCGCGGGTCTCCTGCTCGCAGTCGGGCAGCGTGCCGACGCCGGCGTTGTTGACGAGGGCGTGCAGCCCGCCGTGCTGCTCGACCGTGCGCCGGACTGCCTCGGCCCAGGCCTCCTCGTCGGTGACGTCGAGCGCGACGGCGCTCGCCTGACCGCCCGCCTCGCGCAGCTCCTCGGCGACCGCCTCGGCCGCGTCCGCGGCGATGTCGGCGAGCACGACCGCCGCGCCAGCGCCGGCGAGGGCGCGCCCGCTGGCCGCGCCGATGCCGGTCGCGGCTCCCGTGACGATGGCGGCCCGCCCCTCCATCTCCCCCATGGCTCCTCCTTCGCGTTGAGCGGAGCGGCGTCGCGCCGCACGGCCACCATGTCTACCCGCTGGCCCGGGAGCGCATGCACGCCCCGCGCAGACGGGCGCCGCGGTCAGCCGACGGCCGGGGACTGCCCCTCGAAGTCGTCGGCGAGCTTCTGCGCGTCCACGTCGAGCTCGGCGAGCAGCGTGGCGTCCCCCTCCGTGTCGACCTTCTCGCCCAGCTCGCGGTCGGCCCGCTCGGCGCCGTCGTGGTCGCCGCGAGCGCGGAGCTGCTCCACGATCATGGTCTTGGGAATCAGCACGGGTGGTCCTCCTCCTGGCTCAGCCGGCGCGCACGCCGGCCAGGAAGCCCTCGATGGTGCGGTTGAACTCGCCGGCGCGCTCCATGTGCGGCGAGTGGCCGGTGTCGGGCAGGACGTGCACCTCGGCGGCCTCGGGCGCCAGGCTGGCGTGGGCCGCCGGGATGACCTGGTCGCGCTCGCCCCAGACCACCAGCAGTGGGCCCTCGAAGCCGGCGAGCTCGGCCGCCAGCACGCGTCGCTGGCGGCCGTCGGGGAAGAGCCCCGCGGCCAGCGTCCGGAGCGCCTCCGTCACGCCGTCGAGGCGCTTGTACCTGAGCGTCTCCTCGACCATCTGGCGGCTCACGAGGCTCGGGTCGGCGAACAGCCGCTGCAGCACCGGCTTGAGGTCGCGCCGCCCGGTGGCGGCGATGAAGCCCTCGAGGTAGTCGCGGTCGATCTCCTCGCCGAGGCCGGCGCTGTCCACGAGCGTCAGCGAGCGCACCCGGCCCGGCTCCTCGAGCGCGAGCTGCGCCGCAACGAGCCCACCCATCGAGTGGCCGGCGAGGTGGGCGCGCTCGAGCCCCTGGCTGTCGAGGAAGCCGCGCACGGCGGCGACGAGCACGCCCAGGTCGCCGTCGCCCACGTCCTTCGAGGAGCCGCCGTGGCCGGGCAGGTCGAGCGTGTACACGGGGCGCTCAGCCGCGAGCGGCTCCGAGTTGAAGAGCCAGTTGTCGAGGTCGGCGCCGAAACCGTGCAGCAGCACGAGCGGGTCGTCGCCCTCGCCCAGGCGCAGGAAGCGCAGCGCGAGACCGCCCACCTCCACCGTCTCGGGCTGCGGGCCCCCCTCGGCCTCGGCCTCGCCGGGCACGAAGCTCGCCTCGAACTCCGCCACGAAGGCGTCGATCTCCGCGTCGGGCACCGACGCCTCGGCGATCACGCCGAGCAGCCCGCCGACCGGCACGACGTCGTGGACCGCGGCGACCCGGCGGCGCAGCACGCCCGCGGCGGGAGCCTCGACGAAGCCGTTGATCTTCTCCGTCTCGACCTCGGCGAGCTGATCGCCCGCCCGGAGCTCGGCCCCCTCGTCGACGAGCCAGTCGAGGATCCGCCCCTCCTTCATCGAGAGGCCCCACTTGGGCATGCTGAGCTTCTCGATCGCGGCGCTCATGCAGCGCTGCCCGCCGCCGCGCCGGCGGTCTGGCGAACCGCGTCGGCGATCGCGGCCGGCGTCGGCACGTAGGCGTCCTCGAGCACCGGGCTGAACGGCACTGGGCTGTGCGGCGGCGTGACCATCCGCGGCGCCGCCTGCAGGTCCGAGAACGCCTCCTGGCTGACCTTCGCGACGATGTCGGCCGCCATCCCGCAGCGCGGGCTGGCCTCGTCGACCACCACGAGCCGCCCGGTGGCCTCGACGCTCTCGAGGATCGTCTCGTCGTCGAGCGGGGAGGTGGTGCGCGGGTCGATCAGCTCGCAGTCGATCCCCTCGCCCTGCAGCTCCTCGGCCGCCTGCTCGGCCAGGTGCACCATCCGCCCGAGCGCCACGACCGTCACGTCGCCGCCCTCGCGCACGATGCTGGCCTCGCCGAGCGGGATCGCGTAGGGCTCCTCCGGCACGTCGCCCTCGATCGTGTAGAGCACCTTGTGCTCGAGGAAGATCACCGGGTCGTCGTCGCGGATCGCCGCGATCAGCAGCCCCTTGGCGTCGTAGGGCGTGGCCGGCACCGCCACCTTCAGCCCCGGGATGTGGGTGAAGATCGGGTAGAGCGCCTGCGAGTGCTGCGACGCCGCCCGGATGCCGGCGCCGAACATCGTGCGGATCACCATCGGGGTGACCGCCTTGCCGCCGAACATGTAGCGGAACTTCGCCGCCTGGTTGAAGATCTGGTCGAGGCAGACGCCGACGAAGTCGACGAACATCAGCTCGACCACCGGCCGCAGCCCGGACGCGGCCGCCCCGGCCGCCGCGCCAACGAACGCCGACTCGCTGATCGGCGTGTCGAGCACGCGGTCGGGGAAGCGCGGATAGAGCCCCTTCGTGACGCCGAGCACGCCGCCCCAGGCGTCGTCCTCTCCCGGCGCCCCCGAGCCGCCCACCACGTCCTCGCCGAACAGCACGACCGACGGGTCGCGCTCCATCTCCTGCCCCAGCGCCTCGTTGATCGCCTGCTGGAAGGTGATGCGTCGCGCCATCGTGCGCTCCTCTCAGTACGCCACGTAGACGTCGGTCAGCACGTCCGCCGGAGTCGGGTCGGGCGCCGCCTTCGCCTCGCGCACCGACTCGTCGATCAGCTCGCCCACGGAGCGGTCGATCTCGTCGAGGTCGCCGCGCTCGACGATGCCCGCCTCCGTCACCCGCCGCGCGAACGAGTCGAGGCAGTCGCGCGTGCGGCGCAGGTCCTCCACCTCGTTCGGCGCCCGATAGGTCTGCTGGTCGCCCTCGAAGTGGCCGAAGTAGCGACCCACCTTGCACTCGATCAGCGTCGGCCCACCGCCCGTGCGCGCCCGCTCGATCGCCTCGCCCGCCGCCTCGCGCACCGCGAAGAAGTCGAAGCCGTCGACCACGACGCCCGGCATGCCGAACCCGTCGGCGCGCTTGGCCACGTCGACGCCGGCCTGGTGGAAGGTGCTCGACGTCGCCTCCGCGTAGCCGTTGTTCTCCACGACGAAGACGCAGGGCAGGTGCCAGGCGCTCGCGAGGTTGAGCGCCTCGAGGAAGGTCCCCTGGTTCGAGCCGCCGTCGCCCGTGAACGAAACCGCCACCTGGTCCGTGCGCTTCACCTTCGCCGTGAGCCCGACGCCGCACACGAGCGGCGGGCCGCCGCCCACGATCCCGTTCGCGCCGAGCATCCCCTGCTCGACGTCGGCGATGTGCATCGAGCCGCCCTTGCCGTGGCAGAGGCCGGTGCTCTTGCCGTAGATCTCGGCCATCATCGCCTTCACGTCGCAGCCCTTGGCGATCGCGTGACCGTGCCCGCGGTGCGTGCTCGCCACGTAGTCGTCCGAGCGCAGCAGCGAGATCACGCCGGCCGCCACCGCCTCCTCGCCCGCGTAGAGGTGGACGAAACCGGGGATCTCCCCGGTGGCGAACTCGCGATGCAGGCGCTCCTCGAACTCCCGGATCGTGCGCATCAACCGATACGCCTCGAGCACCTCCTCCCGCGTGACGTCTCGGGCGCCGGGCGGGGCAACTGCCGACATGAGCACTCCTCCTGTGACGAACGTCACGAGGGAGCTTAGCCCTGCGAGCCTCCCATGACACGCTCGTGTGCCGCGGCGGACAGCACCGCGTCCACGTCGATCGTCAGCGGCCCTGGCACGAGCCGCACGGTGACCTGCTCGCCGTGGGCGCGCTCGATCTCGCGCTCGCCGTCGAGCGCCACGGCACCGCCGCCCGCCTCTATCTCCACCGACTCGCCGAGCGCGAGCACGCGGTGCGAGGCGACCCGCACCGGAGCCACGAGCCCGGGCGCGAGCGCCGCGCGCACCTCGCGCTCGGCCTCGCGCTCGTCGTCCGCGAGCCGCACGTGGAGCCCCTGGCCCGAGCCGCGCGCGAGCGGGCGGAGCGCGCCCGCGACGGCCGACAGCCCGACGGCGCCGGGGTTGGCGAACGTCACGACCAGCTCGCTCACGTCGCCGGGCCGCCAGAGCGCGCGGGCGCCGATGAAGCGCTCGCGCGTCACCGCCACGTCCACGAGCGCGAGGTCGCGCTCGCCGCCCGGCAGCTCGACGATGAGCGCGGCCTCTCGCCGCAGCGCGCCGTCGCCCGCCCGGCCCGTGGCGACCATGCCGGTCGCGAGGCCCGCCACCGTCGCCTCGCGCATCTCGGGGCAGCAGTTGTTGGTGCCGGTGGAGAGCGCGCACAGCGGCACGTCCCCGCACGCCTTGGCGACCACCCTGTGCGTGCCGTCGCCGCCCAGCACGACGATCGCGGCGACGCCGGCGGCGAGCATCGCCTCGACCGCCGCCGCGCTGTCGCGCGCCGTGCCGTGGAGCGCGATGGGGAGCTCCTCGAGCTCTGGGAAGGGCCCGGCGGCGTGGTGGCCGGCCCCCATCCGGCGGCCGTGGAGGTGGCGGTGGAGCGTGGCGGACAGGCCGTCCGCCGCGGGCAGCATGAGCGCGCGCCCGACGCCGGCGGCTCCGAGCCCGGCCAGCAGGCGGTAGACCATGCCGGCCTTGTCGGCGTTGCCGAACACGGACGCGCCGGCTACGAGGCGGCGGATGTCCCGCCCCGAGGCGGGGTTGGCGATCACGCCCACGCAGACGTCGCCGGCCACAGTCGCGCTGAGCCTACGCCGGCTCCGCGCGGTGTGGCCGCGAGCCGGCGTGGGGGCTTGGCGACTTCTACATCTATGTCATGCACAGTCGCCAAGCCCCCCGCGAGCGGCTTCCGTCCGGCGGCCACGGCGCGCGCTCTTCGCCTCTGCCATGCTCGCGCCGAGAATGCCGATCGCACTGATGCGGGACGTGCGCGTGGCGCCGTCGATCCTCGCGGCCGACTTCGCGCGGCTCGGCGAGCAGGTCGCCGAGGTGATGGCGGCGGGCGCGCGCGTGATCCACGTGGACGTGATGGACGGCCACTTCGTGCCGCCCATCTCGATCGGAGACCTCGTGGTGGCGGCCCTGCGCGAGCAGGTGCACGATGCGGGCGGGGTGCTCGACGTGCACCTCATGGTGGGGCGGCCCGAGCGGCTGGTGGCCGACTACGCGCGCGCGGGCGCGGACTCGATCGCGGTCCACTGGGAGGCCACTCCGCACGTGCACTACGCGCTCGCGGCCGTGCGCGAGGCGGGCTGCGACGCCGGGCTCGCCATCAACCCCGCCACGCCGCCCGAGGCGGTGGTGGGGCTCGCCGACATGTACGACCATCTGCTCTGCATGACGGTGAACCCGGGCTGGGGCGGCCAGCCCTACATCGAGAGCTCGACCGCGAAGGTCGCCCGGCTGCGCGAGCTGCTGCCGGACGACGTGCTGATCGAGGTCGACGGCGGCATCGAGGCCGACACGGCCGCGGCCTGCGCCGCGGCCGGCGCGACGCTGTTCGTGGCCGGCTCGTCGATCTTCGGGGAGCCCGATCCACCCGCCGCCTACCGCGCGATAGCCGCCGCGGCGAGCGCCGTCTGAGCGGTAGGGTTCGCGCGCCGTGAGCGCCGAGCCGATCAAGTACCTCCTGCCCGAGGACCGCCTCCCGACGCACTGGGTCAACCTGCTGCCCGACCTCCCGGGCGGGCCGGTGCCGCCGCTCAACCCGAGCACGATGGAGCCTGCCGGGCCGCCCGACCTCACGCCGATCTTCCCGCTCGCGCTGATCGAGCAGGAGGTCTCGCCGGAGCCCGAAGTGCCGATCCCGCCGCCGGTGCGCGACGCGCTCAGGCTGTGGCGCCCGACGCCGCTCCACCGCGCGCGGCGGCTCGAGCGCGAGCTCGGCACGCCGGCGCGGATCTACTACAAGTACGAGGGCGTCTCGCCCGCCGGCTCGCACAAGCCGAACAGCGCCGTGGCACAGGCCTACGCGAACCGCGAGGCCGGCGTGGGGCGCCTCGTGACGGAGACGGGCGCGGGCCAGTGGGGCTCGGCGCTGGCGTTCGCCTGCCAGATCTTCGGGCTCGAGTGCGAGGTCTACATGGTCGGCGCGAGCTACGACCAGAAGCCCTACCGGCGCTCCCTGATGCAGACCTGGGGGGCCACCGTGCACCGCTCGCCGAGCGACACGACCGAGGCCGGGCGCCGGGAGGCGAGCTTCACGACCGGATCGCTCGGCATCGCGATCTCGGAGGCGGTGGAGGTCGCCGCGCAGGATCCCGGCACGAACTACGCGCTCGGCTCGGTGCTGAACCACGTCTGCCTCCACCAGACGGTGATCGGCCAGGAGGCGATCGCCCAGCTCGAGCTGGCCGGCGACGAGCCCGACGTCGTCGTGGGCTGCGTGGGCGGCGGCTCGAACTTCGCCGGCATCGCCTTCCCGTACCTGCGTCGCGCGTTGCGCGGCGAGCCGAGCCCGCGGTTCGTGGCGGCCGAGCCCGCCGCCTGCCCGACGCTCACGCGCGGCGCCTACCGCTACGACTTCGGCGACACGGTGGGCATGACGCCGCTCTTGCCGATGTACACGCTCGGGCACGACTTCGTGCCGCCACCCGTGCACGCCGGCGGCCTGCGCTATCACGGCGACTCGCCGATCGTCTCGGGGCTCGTGCGGCACGGCCTCGTCGAGGCGCGCGCGTACCGCCAGAACGAGACGTTCGCGGCGGCCGTGCGCTTCGCGCGCACGGAGGGGATCCTTCCGGCGCCGGAGCCCGCGCACGCGATCCGCGCGGTGATGGACGAGGCCGAGGCGGCGCGGGAGGCGGGCGAGGAGCGCGTCATCCTGTTCAACCTCTGCGGCCACGGGCACTTCGACATGTCGGCCTACGACGCCTACTTCGCCGGGCAGCTCGAGGACCCGGAGCTCTCCGAGGCCGACATGGAGGCAGCGCTCGCGCGACTCCCGGACGCGCCGGCGATCGCCTGAGGGCGGCCTGGGGTTAGGGGAAGCGGTGGACGTGACGGGCCCCTGGCCGCCGGGGCGGGGACCGATACCCTCCGCGCCGTGCTGATCCGGGACGTGATGACGGTCGGCGTCGTGAGGGCAGACGCGGGCGAAAGCCTGCGCCGCACGGCCGAGCTGATGCGCGACCGCAACGTCGGCTCGGTCGTGGTCCTCGAGGGGGAGCGCGCGGTCGGGGTCGTGACCGACCGCGACCTGGCGCTCGCCGTGGTGGCGGACGGCGTGCCGCCTGACGAGGAGGTCGGCGCCCACGCGTCGCGCCCGCTCGTGACGGGCGACGTGGAGATGGAGATCGAGGAGGCGGTCGCGCTCATGGTGCAGCACCGCATCCGTCGCCTCCCCGTCACCGAGGCCGGCGAGCTGGCGGGGATCGTCACGATCGACGACCTCGCGGTGCGCGCCGGCGACCTCGCCGCGGCGCAGCAGATCACGGCTGAGGTGGCGCGCTCGGCGCTGCCCGAGTTCTACTTCCACCGGCGCGGCGGCTGAGGTGGCGCCGCTCGCACGGGCATGGGCGCGCGCACTCCGGCGCGGCGATCGGCGGAGATGCCCGGAGCTCGCGGGGCCTCCCTCGGTCGAGCGCTGTTTCCGGTGAACCACGCGGAGCAGCTCAGCTGGGAGCGCCGCTGGGGTCGCCCGGCGGCCGCGGCGTGCCTCATCACGATCGCGCTGGTGGTGGCCTACCAGGTGCTGTTCCTGTCCGTCGTGTTCAGCGGCGGGCCCGACACGGACGCGGAGCGGCTACTCGCGATCGACGGCGAGGCGGGCGCCTTCCTCGCCTCCTCGGTGATGCAGGCGCTCAGCTACGTGACGCTCGCATCCGTGCTCTGGTACCTGCTCCAGGTCACCCGCTACCGGCGCAAGGAGCTGCCGGGCTGGTCCGTGTACCTCGTGTGGCTCGGAGCTGCGCTGCTGGTGATCGCCGGCCTGCTCGGGACCTTCGACCGGCTCGACATCGCCGACCAGTTCGCCTCGGGCGGCCCCACTGAGGGACGGGCCGCCGAGCGGAGAGCCGACCGGCTGATAGACGATCAGGGAGCGGCGCTGCCCTCGGCCCTGGGGCTCGCCGGCACGCTGGCGCTCGCCTTCTCGCTCGTGATCGTGTGCCTGAACGCGCTGCGGGCGGGCGTGCTGAGCCGCTTCCTCGGGATCATCGGGATCATCCTCGGCGCCCTCTACGTGCTGCCGTTCTTCGGCGGCCCGTTCATCGTTCAGATCTTCTGGCTCGGCGCCCTCACGGCCGTCTTCCTCGGCTTCTGGCCCGGCGGGCGCGGCCCGGCCTGGGACTCCGGCGAGGCGCAACCGTGGCCGAGCTTCGCCGAGACCCGCCAGCGCGCCGTGCGCGAGCGGGTCGAGCGAGGGATGGCCGCCGAGCCGGCCGCCGAACCCGACTCGGGCGACGGCGCCGATCCCGGCGCCGGCCGCCGCGCGGGCGGCGGCGGCCCGGCGCGGCGCAAGCGCAAGCGTCGCTGATCCGCCGGCTGCCCCTCAGGCCGCCGGCGGCACGATCCGGAGCACGCGGTCGTCTTCCTCCTGCGGGCTGCCGCGCCCGTCGCGGTTGCTCGTGAGCGCGTAGAGGGCGCCGTCCGGGCCCTCGACGACGGTGCGCAGGCGGCCGAAGTCGCCCTCGAACAGCGCCTCGTCGAGCGTCACGCGCGTGCCGTCGAGGCGCACGCGGCGGAGCTGCTCGCCGACGAGGCAGCCGATCAGGTAGTCGCCCGTCCAGCTCGAGCCCGGCCGGCGCACGAAGGTCGCGCCTGAGGGCGCGATCGAGTCGGGGTAGACGGCGATCGGCCCCGCGAAGCCGTCGTGCTGCTCGCCGCGCACCTCGGGCCAGCCGTAGTTCGCGCCCTGCCTGATCACGTTGATCTCGTCGTCGCCGTCGGGCCCGTGCTCGTCCGAGATGAGCCGGCCGCTGCCGGGCTGCCAGTCGAGCCCCTGTGGGTTGCGATGCCCGAGCGAGTACACCTGCGGTCGCCCGCCGTCGCCGTGGAGCTGCCCGCGGTCGAGCCGCAGGATCTTGCCGTTGAGGGAGGCGCGGTCCTGCGCGAGCTCCTGCTCGGCGGCGTCGCCGGCCGTCACGTACAGCCGCCCGTCGGGGCCGAAGCGGAGCCGGCCGCCGTCGTGGATCGCCGCCGCCTGGATGCCGTCCGCGACCACCGTCTCGCCCTCGAGGCGGTCGCCGCGCATCCGGTAGCGCACCACCTCGTTGCCGTCCGCCGTCGTCCTGTAGATGTAGACGAACCCGTTGCCCCGGAAGTCAGGATCGACGGCCAGACCGAGCAGGCCTCCCTCGCCGATCGCCTCCACGTCGATCTCGGCGACAGGCCGGTCCCGCAACTCGAGCGAGCGCGACAGCAGCCGCACGCGCCCGGGGCGCTCGGTCACCAGCGCGCGCCCGTCCGGCAGGAAGGCGATCTCCCAGGGGGCCTCGAGGCCCGTGGCGACCGTCTCGACGCGCGGCCCGCGGCCGCTGCGCACGGGGCCGCCGCCAGGCTGCTCGCGCGGCGCGGGCGCGGCCCGGTCGCGCGGCGCCGAGGCCGCCCGCGGGGAGGTCGCGGCGCCCTCCACGTCGTCACCGCCTCCGCAGCCGCAGGCGGCGGCGAGCGCCGTCAGCAGCGCGCCGAGCAGCGCCCGGCGGAGCGCGACGCGTCCGCGTGAGCGCGCCCTTCGGGAGGCCATTCGCCGGAGCGTATAGGCCGCCCGTTAGCATCCGCTCCACATGGCTGAGGATCCGTTCGGCGGGCTGTTCGGAGATCCGGAGGAGCTGCGCCGGCGCATGCAGGAGATCGCAGAGCAGATGCAGGGCGCCCAGCGCGTCGCGTGGGCCGACAACGCGATCCGGCTCGCCGTGGAGATGACCGTGGCCGGCCTCAACCGGCTGAACCTCCAGGGCAACGCCGAGCAGCAGTCACGCGAGCTCCTCGCGGCGATGCGCACGATGTTCCCCGAGGCCGTGATCCTCGTGCGCGAGGCACGCGAGGGCTTCGGCACTTAGCGCCCGGGGCGCCGCGGCCCTAGCCGTCGAGCGACGCGGCCGCCGCGGCCCCGAGCGCCGCTCCGCCGCCCGCCATCGCCGCGACGAGCGCCACCCCGGCTCGTGGGAGGCGGTCGCGCAGCAGGAGCGTCAGGGAGAGGTCGGTCGCGTCGCAGAGCGCCGCCCCCGCGAGCCACGGGCGCGCGCCCCCGCCGCGCCGCAGCGCCCCGAGCGCACCGAGCCCGAGCACGACCTCGCGCGCGCCGAGCGCCCGCGCGAGCAGCTGCGCGCCGGTGCGCGAGGCGTGGGGGGCCCGGCCCCCCCGCCCCGGGGGCGGCGGCGCCCCCCGGGGGGGGCCCCCCCCGGGGGGGCGGCCCCCCCCCCCCCGCGGGG
>JBLNDU010000140.1:0-3075 GCA_050261935.1 Nocardioidaceae bacterium
CCTGCCTCGGAGCGGCCGCCGGAGGAGCGCCGCCGGGTGACGGTGCTGTTCGCCGACCTGTCGGGCTACACGGCGGTGGCCGAGCACATGGATCCCGAGGTCGTGAAGGGGATGGTCGACGGCGCCCTGCGCCGGCTGGCGCGCGAGGTGGAGCTCTACGGCGGGAGCGTCGACAAGTTCATCGGCGACAACGTGATGGCGCTCTTCGGCGCGCCGGTGGCGCACGAGGACGACGCCGAGCGGGCGGTGCGCGCCGGGCTCGGCATGCAGGCCGCGATGGCGGAGGTGAACGAGGGCCTGCCGCCGGACACGCAGTTCGCGCTGCGCGTCGGGGTCAACACCGGCGAGGTGCTCGCGGGCGCTGTCGCCGGCGAGTCGTACACGGTCGTGGGCGACACGGTGAACGTCGCGTCACGGCTTCAGGCTGCCGCTCGCCCGGGCACGGTGACGGTCGGCGACGCGACGATGCACGCCACGCGCGGCGCCATCAGCTACCTGCCGCTCGAGCCGCTCGCGCTTCGGGGCAGGTCCGAGCCGGTGCGGGCGTGGGAGGCGGTCGAGCCGATCAGCGACCCGGGCCTGCGGCGACCGCCGGCCGTGGGCGAGACGCCGCTCGTCGACCGTGAGTCGGAGCTGGCGGCGCTTCGGGCGGTCTGGGATCGACTGGTGCATGAGCGCACGGCACACCTCGCCATGCTCATCGGGGAGCCCGGCGTCGGTAAGTCGCGCCTGTTCGCGGAGCTCGAGAGACGCCTGGTGGGACCGGACGCGTCGGCAACCGTGCGCTCGGGGCGCTGCCCGCCCTACGGGTCCGGCGTGGTCTTCTGGGCGCTCGCCGAGATCGTGCGCAGCGAGTGCGGCATCGCGGCGTCGGATTCCGCCGAAGCGGCGTGGCGCAAGCTGGGCGCCAGCATGGGGCGGCTCGCCGCCGCGGAGCCGGTACCGGGCGAGTCGCCCGAGTCGCGCGCCGCGCTGATCGGTTGGATGCTCGGAATCGAGGTGCCGGCCGAGCTGGCGCCGACCGACCGCGATCCCGAGCGCCTGCGCGACCGGTTCCTCGAGGCGCTTCGGTGGATGGTCGAGGCGATGGCGCGGCGGGCGCCGCTCGTGCTGGCCTTCGAGGACGTGCACTGGGCGGACGACGGGATGCTCGACGCGATCGAGCACCTGGCGCGCTGGGTCCGCGCGCCGGTCCTGCTCCTCTGCCTCGCACGGCAGGAGCTCCTCGAGCGCCGACCGGGATGGGGAGCCGGTCCGCTGCTCTCGACGCGGCTTCGCCTCGAGCCGCTGCCGCCGGCGCTCGCGCGCCGTTTCGTCTCCACGCTGCTCCCGGCCTCGACGAACGGGTCGGGGGACGAGCTGGTGAGTCAGCTGGCCGAGCGCTCGGGCGGGAATCCGCTGTTCGCCGAGGAGATCGTTCGCATGGTCGGGGAGGAGCATCCGAGCGGCGCCGATCTGCCCGAGACCGTGCAGGCGGTGCTCGCCACTCGGCTCGACGCGCTGCCGCCGTTCGAGCGCCGCGTGGTCCAGCACGCCGCGATCGCGGGCCGCGTCTCCGTCGAAGGGTGGCTCGCGCGGCTCGGCGCGGACGCGCGTGATCTGGAGCTGGCCGTTGCCGACCTCGAGGCGAAGGGGATCCTGGCGCCGGTCGCCGGCGGGCAGGCCGGTGAGCGGGAGCTCGCCTTCAAGCACGTGCTCGTACGCGAGGTGGCCTATGGGCAGCTGCCGCGCTCGACGCGCTCACGGCTGCACGCCGCGCTGGGCGAGTTCATCGAGGAGCGGGCCGGCGACCGGATCGAGGAGGTGCTGCCGCTGCTCGCCGAGCACTACGGCAGGGCCGCCCGGATGGGCGCGGTGGCCGGGCTCCCCGACGCCGAGCTGGCGCCGGTGCGCGAGCGGGCGCTGCGCTGCCGCGAGGGCGCCGGCGACGCTGCGGCGCGGCTGTACTCGAACCGCGAGGCGGCCGCGCACTATCGCGGCGCGCTCGAGCTGGCGGCGAGCCAGCCGGACGCGCGCGCTCGGATCGCGGAGCGGCTCGGGGACGTGTCCCTGCGGCTCGGGCAGGTGGACAGCGCGCTCACGGTCTGGCGCTCGACGCACGACTACCACCGCGGCAGGCAGGACGCGGTCGCGATGGCGAGGCTGCACCGCAAGATGGGCGCGGCGCTGTCGCACAAGGCCGAGCGCGCGGCCGCCGTCGAGCAGTACCAGCGCGGGATCGCCCTGCTTCGTGACGGGCCGCCGCGGCTCGAGCTCGTCCGGCTGTACGAGGAGGCGGCGTGGCTGTCCCTCTACGCCGGCGACAACCATCTCGCGATCTACGCCTCGGAGAAGGCCCTCGGGCTCGCCGAGCGGCTCGGCGAGGCGGGCCTCGCGAGCCGCGCCCACGGGATCATCGGCCGCGTCTTCGGGCGCCTCGGCGACAACGAGAGGGCACGCACCAACCTCGAGCGTGCGGTCGAGCTCGCGGAGGACTCCCACCCCGGGGAGGCGATCCTGGCGCTGCTCGCGCTCGGCCGGCAGCTCGAGACGGCCGAGAGCGCGCTCACCGCGGCCGGCGAGGCCTACGCGACGGCGCTTCGCCGCGCCGAGCAGCTCGGCTATCTCCCTGTCCAGACGGAGCTGCACGCAGCGCTCGCGCAGCTCGCCATCTACCGCGCCGACTGGGCCACCGCCGAGGCGGAGACCGAGAGGACCGCCGAGCTCGGCGAGCGCGAGGGCCTCGTGGGCAAGCTGAGCCTCCTGTACGTCCTTCGTGCCTCGCTCGCCTGGCGCGAGGGCGATATGCGCGCCGCCGCCGAGTTGTCCCGGCGCGCCGGCGAGATCGCCGACGGCGTGGGCTGGCTCGAGGTGGCCTTCCAGGCGCTGTTCGGGCTGGCGGAGGTGCTGTGGGACACAGGGGAGCCGGAGGCGGCGCTGGCCGCCCTCGACCGCGCGCAGGAGAGGTGCGAGCGCGCCGGGCTCGTCACGCAGTTGATCCAGACCAAGGCCGGCCGGGCGGTGGCTCTCGCGCTGTCGGGCCGCCCCGAGGCCGCAGGCGCGGCCGCGAGCGACGCCGCCGGCCGCGCCGAGCAG
>JBLNDU010000141.1:0-8248 GCA_050261935.1 Nocardioidaceae bacterium
CCGAGCCCGGCGGGCCCGACGCGTCCCCGCGGGCCGGAGACCGACCGGGCGCCGGGCCGCCCGGCTCAGGCGACGCGCTCGAGCGCGTCGGACTCCTCCGTGCCCGCGATCAGGTCGAGCACCGCCTCCTCCACGGCCCCCTGGAGGTGCGGCCAGGACGCCTCCTCGTCCACGATCGTCGGAAAGACGTTGCCGATCGTCAGCCCGCCGTCGTAGCGGTCGAACACGCGTGGGTCGATGTACGAGGCGCGGCAGACGGCGGGCGTGTTGCCGAGATAGCGCGCCACCTCCTTCGTGGCGCGCGTCTTGGCGCGCGTGCGCGCCGTCCTCGAGGCGCCGGCGACCGGCCCCGAGACCGCCAGCGCGACCGCGGCCAGCAGCGTCGCATTCCAGGTCCGGAAGTCCTTGGCGCTGAAGTCGCGCCCCATGGCCTGCTTGACGTAGCGGTTGACGTCCGCCGAGCGCAGGTCCACCCAGCGCCGGCCGTCGCGGAAGGCGAGCAGCTCGGGCCCGCCGCCGCGCCGGCGCTTCAGGATGGTCACGATCGCGGCGACCTCCGGCTCGGCGAACGACTGCAGCCGCCGCTGGCCGCCCTTGGCCTCGTAGTCGAACGTCACCCGGTCGCCGTCGAGCGTGACGTGGTCCTTGCGCATCGTGGCGATCCCGTAGGTGTCGTTCTCCTCCGCGTAGTCCTCCGAGCCGATCCGGAAGAAGCCGAGGTCGAGCAGCCGGGCGGCGCAGGCGAGGACGCGCTCGCGCGGCATGCCCTCGAGCGCGATGTGGTGCGCCACCCGCTCGCGCAGCAGTGGCAGGCGACGCGCGAACTCGAGCATCGCGTCGAACTTCTCTCGGTCGCGCCGCTCGCGCCAGAGGTCGTGGTAGCGGTACTGCTTGCGGCCGGCGGCGTCGACGCCGGTGGCCTGGATGTGGCCCATCGGCCAGGGACAGATCCAGACCCCCTTCCAGGCCGGCGGGATCGCGAGCTCGCGGATACGCTCGAGCAACTCCGGATCGGTGACGCGACGCCCCTCGGCGTCGAGGTACTCGAACCCCTTTCCGCGCCGGCGGCGGGCGATCCCAGGGTCGGAGCAGTCGACGCGTCGCAGCCTCGCCACGCCGATCCCTTTCCCGCCGGACCTATCGGCTTAACGCCGGCCCCGTTGCGACCCGGCTGCGGGCGCGCCATTCTCCGCCAGCATGCGCGGCGCGGATCCCGATCACGCGATTCGAACTGCCGCCGTCAGCCGAGCCCGCGAGCTCGGACAGCTGTACGACGACCTGGTGCCGCTATCCGTCCTGCGGGAAGGATTCAGGGTCGGCGGTCGCCGTGTGAGCTTCGGTTCGCTTCAAAGAGGCATTCATCGACCAACGCGAGATGAAGGGACCAGCCGCGCTGACCCTCGCCACCGCTCCGCCCGTGCTCGGCAAACCGCGTCCATACGATGATGAGCTGGACGTCGATGGCGGTGCCATTCTGTACCGCTACCGGTCTGGCCCAATCGACCAGCCTGACAACCGCGCCCTGCGAGCAGCGGCAACCGAAGGGGTTCCGCTCGTCTACTTCCACGGACTTGCGCCTGGTCAGTACCTGGTCGTCGCGCCAGTGTTCGTAACTGCGGACATCCCTGGCGAGCGCGCGGTAATGCTGGAAGTCGGGTTGCCGGTGGCGGACATGGACCCCGAGGGCCCGGTCTCGACGCCGCCCGTCCGCGCTTACGCGCTTCGAGAAGTGCGCACGCGCCTTCATCAGCAGCGGTTCAGGATCGACGTGTTACGCGCGTACCGCACGCGCTGCGCGATCTGCTCGTTGCGTGAGCGTCAGCTCGTCCAAGCCGCTCACATCGTGAGCGACGTCGAGCCGACCGGCATTGCAGCCGTCGTCAACGGATTGGCCTTGTGCGCCATCCACCATTTGGCATTCGATCGCAACCTGCTCGGCATCGATCCCGACGGGATCGTGCACATCACCCGTCGTCTCCGACACGAGCGGGACGGACCGATGCTGCGCGAAGGCCTCCAAGGCTTCCACGGTCATCAGATCCTGCGCCCACGCGATCCTGCCGAACACCCCGATCGAGACCGACTGGCGATCCGGTTCGCAGAGTTCAGCTCCGAGGCGGCCTGAGCCGCGGCTCAGCTCGCGAGCGCCGCGGTCACACGCTCGAGCAGCTCGGGGTCGCGCGCCGCCACCACGCGCGAGCGCATCTCGAGCCCGAGGCCGACCTCGGGGCCGGCGTCCGGAAACGCCACCGCGCCGCCGGCCTCCGCAACGAGCAACTGGGCCGCCGCCGCGTCGACCGAGCGTACGGGGCGCAGGCTCGCCATCGCGTCGAGCCGGCCCGCGGCGACCAGGCAGAGCGTGACCGCCACGGAGCCGAGCGCCCGCACGCGGCGCGCCTCGAGCGCGGCGATCGCGTCGGCGGCGGCAGCCACGGCCGCCGGCCGCGCCGTCTCGATCCCGATCACCTCGAGCGGACCGGGCGCAAGCCGCTCGAGCGGGACGCCCTCGCGGAAGGCGCCTCGGCCCCGCAGCGCCCACCACTCGCGCGGCGGATCGAGCTCGGCGACGTAGCCCAGCTCGACGTCGCCCATCGTGGGGCCGCTGGCCACGGCGATCGAGACGCATGCGGACGGCAGCCCGCGCTTGGCGTTCAGCGAGCCGTCGATCGGGTCGATCACCACATGCGTCGCTCCGCCCCCGCCCAGCGCGACCCGCCCGCGCTCCTCCGACACCGCGGTGAGCGGCACGCCGAGCCGTTCGAGCTCCTCGAAGACGACGTCCTCGGCGGCGCGATCGATCACGTACGCCATGTCGCCGCCCTCGCCGCGGCCCGTCGTGCGGCCGCGCTCGGCGGCCGTCGCGTACCCCGCGACCGTGGTCCGCACGGCGGCTCCCGCGCGCCGCAGCGCCGCCAGCCAGTCCGCCTCCCGCAGCGGCTCCGCGAGGTCTCCGGGCGCCATGCGCGGCGTATCCTAGGGGCGAATGCCCTCGCTCCTCGACGGCCTCACCCGCGCGCAGCGCGCGGCCGTCACGCACACGGGCGGGCCGCTCCTCGTGGTCGCCGGCGCCGGGACCGGCAAGACGCACGCGCTCGCCGCCCGCTTCGAGTGGCTCGTGGAGGAGGGCACGGCGCCGGACCGCGTGCTCGCGCTCGGGTTCTCCTCGCAGGCCGCCGCCGACATGCGCGAGCGGCTCGAGGCCGCCGTCGCCTCTCCCTACGGGGAGCTCCACGTCGACACCTTCCGGTCCTTCTGCTCGCGGCTCCTCGCCGACGAGGCGCTCGAGGCCGGGCTCGACCCGTTCTTCGCCCCCGTCGCGGCGGCGGACCGGCTCGCGCTCCTGCTCGATCGGCTCGACGAGCTCTCACTGCGCCACCACGAGATCGGCGGCAACCCTGCGCCGCTGCTGGCGAGCTTCGTCTCGCGCATCGACCGCCTCAAGGACGAGCTCGTCTCCGCCGCCGACTACCGCGCCCACGCCGAGCGGCTCGCCGCGAACGCGCACGGAGGCGACGACGCCGCCCGCGCGCACGCGGCGCGCGAGCTCGAGTTCGCGCAGCTGTACGCCGATCATGACCGCCTGCTGGCGGAGCGCGGCGCGCTCGACTTCGGCGACCTGATCGCGCGCAGCTTCGCGCTCCTGCGGGAGAAGGCGCACGTGCGGGCGCGCGTCGCCCGCCGCTTCGACCACGTGCTCGTGGACGAGTACCAGGACCTCAACTACGCCCAGGTGACGCTGCTGCGGCTGCTCGTCGAGGACCACCGCAACGTCACGGTGGTCGGCGACGACGACCAGGCCATCCACCGCTTCCGCGGCGCGTCGCAGCACAACCTGCTCGAGTTCGAGCGGCGCTTCCCGGACGCGACCGTCGTGCGGCTCGAGCGCAATCTGCGCTCCGGCCGCCGCATCCTCGACGCCGCGGCCGCCGTGGTCGAGCCCATCCCGGCCCGGATCTCGAAGCGCCTCACGGGACGCGCGGGCGGCAGCGTCCGCTTCTGGCGCTGCCGCTCGGAGCGCGCCCAGGCGCAGGCCGTGGCGGCGGAGGCCGAGCGCCTGATAGTCCACGACGGCGTTCCGCCCGGTCGGGTCTGCGTACTGGTGAGATCGGTGAGCAGCGAGGGGGCCGTGGTCGGAGCTGCGCTCGAGGAGCGGGCGCTCCCGTTCAGGCTGACCGGCTCGGCGGCCTTCTTCGGGCGCGCCGAGGTGCGCGACGTGCTCGCCTGGCTGCGGCTGCTCGCCGACCCGACCGACTCGGGCGCGGTCGTGCGCGCGCTGTCGCGGCCGCCGATCGAGCTGCGGGCGGTCGACGTGGCGCGCCTCACCCAGCTCGCCCGCCGGCGCAAGGTGGACATGCCGTCGGCCGTGGCGGCGGCGCTCGAGGGGCCGCAGCTCTCGCCCGAGGGCCGCGATCGCGCGCAGACGTTCCTGCGCCTCTACCGCTCCGCCTGCGCGGCGTTCGACGACCGCCGCCCGGACGCCTTCGTGCTGCGCCTCGTCGAGCGGATCGGGCTGCGCCGCCAGCAGGTCTTCGCGACGCAGGCCGACACCGTCGAGCGGCTGCGCAACATCGCGAAGCTGTCCGAGCTGGCGACCGCCTACATGCGCCGCGAGCCCCATGCGACCGTGCGCGACTTCACGCGCTACTTGTCCGCGGTGGCGGACTCGGGGCTGCGCGAGGACGAGGCGGCGGCGCCGACGGCCGACGCGGTGCAGGTGATGACCATGCACGCCGCCAAGGGGCTCGAGTTCGACCACGCCTTCGTGCTCGGTCTGTCCGCGGCGCGCTTCCCGGGGCCGTGGCGGCGGCGCCCGGACGAGGTTCCGGACGAGCTCGTGATGGAGGTGCCGCGCCCGGTGGACGGGAGCGAGGCGCACGACGCGGAGGCACGCCGGCTGCTCCACGTGGCCATCACGCGGGCGCGACAGGGGGTCGTGCTCGCCTGGGCAGAGGCCGCCGCCGGGGGCGCCACGCCGCGCGCGGCGCGCCCCTACGAGGATGCGCGCGCGGCGCTCGGGGCGGAGGAGGAGGTCTTCGAGGAGGAGCTGTTCGGGCCCGCCGAGGGCCTCCACTCAACCTTCAGGATCATGCGCGACGAGCTGCTCGACACGGTCGCGCGCGTCGGCGGGCGGCTCGGCGAGATGCGCCTCGACACCTATCTCGACGTGGCCCAGGCGGTGGCGCGCTACATCGAGCTGATCAAGGTCGCCGCCCTGATCGAGCGCGCCAAGGAGGGCCAGTCGGTCGAGCAGGCGCTGCCGGAGCTGAACGACATCCTGCTTGGCGCGGCGACGCCCGAGCAGCGCGAGATCCTCGCCGCTTCGGCGCTCGACGACTGGCTGCGCGACACCGAGCGCGACCTCGCGAAGCGGCCGGCTGCGCTCGGCAACGGCCACGAGCCGTCGCTCGACCCCTTCATCCCCCGCCGCGGCGAGGGCCTGATGCTGTCGGCCTCGGACATCGACACCTACCGCGTCTGCCCGCTCCGGTACAAGTTCGCGCGCGTCTTCCGGATCCCGCAGGAGCCCACCATCCACCAGCGCTTCGGGATCGCGCTCCACCAGGTGCTCGAGCGCTTCCACACGGGCGGCGGGGGCAGCCTCGAGGAGCTGCTCGAGCTGTTCGACGCGTCGTGGCGGCGCGCCGGCTTCGGTGACACGGACGACGAGCGCCAGTTCCGCGGGCGCGCGCGCGAGGCGCTGCGCAGCTACTGGGAGCGCGACCGCGCGAGCGACGCGGAGCCCGTCTGGTTCGAGCGCTCCTTCTCGTTCAGGCTCGGGCCGCACCTGCTGCGCGGACGAGTCGACCGCGTCGACCGCCGGCCCGACGGCTCCTACGAGCTGATCGACTACAAGACCGGCAGGGCGAAGACCGCCTCGGAGCTGCGCGAGGACGTGCAGCTGTCGCTCTACCAGATGGGGGCGCGCGAGTCGTGGCGGCTCGAGACATCGGCGCAGAGCTACCTGTACGTGCTGACCGGCGAGAAGGTGCCGATCGAGCACTCCGAGGAGGAGCTCGCGCGCGTGCGCACGACGGTGGCGGAGATCGCGGACGGCATCCTCGGGCAGCGGTTCGAGCCGCGACCCGCGGCCGACGTCTGCCGCTTCTGCGACTACCAGATCATCTGCCCGGCCGCCGAGCGCTGAGCTCGGCGCGGGTGGCGGCCCGTGGGGCCGCGACGGGCGTGGTCAGTCGACGCGACGCTGGCGCAGGAAGCGCTGGAAGTCGCGCGCGATCGTGTCCGCCGAGGGAATCTGCGTCTCGCTCGACGACTCCGACTGGACCTCGTCCATGGCCGACTCGAGCCGCTCGACGAACGCCTTGACCTCGGGGTCGCTCGCCACCGCCGCGCTCACCTGGCGCTCGTAGTCCTCGGCCGCCCGCTCGAGCTCGCCAGCGTCGACGGCCAGGCCGGCAATGCCCTCGAAGCCGCGCACGAGCGCGAGCGCGACCTTGGGGTTCGGGGCGGCCGCGACGTAGTGCGGCACCGATGCCCAGAGGCTGGCCGACTGCAGGTCGGCGTTGGAGCAGGCGTTGTGGAGCACGCCCACGATCCCCGTCGGGCCCTGGTAGGTCGTGCGCTCGAAGCCGAGCCGCTCGAGCACCGCGTCGTCGGAGGCGATGCCGGTGATCGACACCGGCCGGCTGTGCGGCACGTCGGCGAGCAGCGCACCGAGCGTGATGACCATCCTTACGCCGAGCTCGTCGGCGACGTCGAGCACGGCGCGGCCGAAGCGGCGCCAGCGCAGCGACGGCTCCGTGCCCTGCAGCATCACGAGGTCGCAGTCCGCGCCCGGCACCTCGGCGGCAGTGATCCTCGTGCTCGGCCAGACGATCTCGCGCGTGCGACCCTCCGTGAGCCGCACCGTCGGGCGGACGGCGGTGAAGTCGAAGAACTCCTCGGGGTCGATCGTGGCGACGTCGAAGGACTCGAACTGCTCGTCCACGAACCCGAGCGCGGCGGAGGCGGCCTCGCCGGCGTCGTTCCAGCCCTTGAAGGCGCAGACCATGATCGGGTCGCGGAGCCTCGGACGCTGCGCCCAGCTCACATCCGCCATGGCCCCACGGTAGCCGCTCGTCACGGGAAGTCGCGCCGGAGGCGTCCGCCCCCGCGCTCAAGATGGCGCGCATGGCCGTGGCGACTCGCGAGCGCACGAGCGTCGCCGAGCTCCGCGCCGGCGGCGAGATCGAGGGCACCTACGCGTGCACGCGCAAGGAGCGCCTGCTCACCCGCGCCGGCGCGCCCTATCTCGCGCTCGAGCTGCGCGACCGCACGGGCGCCATCGAGGCGCGCGCCTTCCGCGACGCCGACTTCCTCGGAGCCGGCTTCGAGCGCGGCGACCTGGTGACGGTGGCGGGCCGCGTGGAGCGCTTCCGCGAGCAGCTGCAGGCGGAGCTGCGCGCGATCGCGCGCGCGCCGGCAGGGGCCGCCGAGCCCGCCGACTTCCTCCCGACCGCCTACCGCGACCTCGACGAGCTGGACGGCTTCCTCGAGCACCTCGCCCGCGAGGTCCACGACCGCGACCTGCGGATGCTGCTCGACGCGTTCCTCGAGGACGACGCCTTTCGCGCCGCGCTTCGGCGCGCGCCCTGCACGCGCGCCGGCCACCACGCCTACCTCGGCGGCCTGCTCGAGCACACCGTCGCGGTGGCCACGCTCGCGCAGGAGGCCTGCGCGCTCCACCCACGGCTGCGCCCGGACCTGCTCGGCTGCGCCGCGATCCTGCACGACGTGGGCAAGGTGCGCGAGTTCTCGCTCGAGGGCGCGGAGATCACGCTCAGCGAGGAGGGCAAGCTCGTCGGGCACCTCGCGCTCGGGCAGGAGCTCGTCACGGAGCGCGCCGCCCGCCTGCCGGGGTTCCCGCGCGAGAAACTGCTCGCGGTGTGCCACTGCATCCTGGGCCACCACGGGCCCGACGGGCTGCCGGGGCGGCGCTTCCGCTCCGTGGAGGCGCTCGCGCTCCAGCGCCTGAACGCGGTCGACGCGTCGGTCAAGGGCGCGCTCGAGCACGGACTGGCGTGAGCGCGGCCGGCGTGACCGTCCCGTTAGCGGCCGCGACCGGTTGACCGTCCGCCCCGCGCGCGACGGCGCGAGCGGCGGGCGCGGCGAACCTACACTCGGCGGGGAGCGGCACGGGTCTGGTGGCCCATCCGGTCTTCAAAACCGGCAGGGCGGAGCAGCCCTCCGCTTGGATGGTTCGATTCCATCGCCGCTCCGTGGCGCCGATCGGCTGGTGACGCGGGCGGGC
>JBLNDU010000142.1:0-5081 GCA_050261935.1 Nocardioidaceae bacterium
TCGACGCGCGAGAGCGGCGACTCGCGCGGCACCGCGGCGAGCTCCTCACGCTTGCGCTCGATCGGCTTGGCGCCGCCCGGCTCCTCGATCAGCGTCGGCACGACGCACTCGACCGCCTCGCCGGCGAGGTTCCACGAGCACGCGAGCTGCAGCGGCGTGAGCCCGTGCCGCTCGGCGATCGGGCGCATCGCGTCGAGCTTGCGCCGCCCCTCCTCGATCCAGCCGGGTGGGCGGAAGCCGCGGTGGTCCTGCGGGGCGAGCCAGTGCCCCGGCAGCACGTCGTCGTGGAAGATCCCGCCGCAGTCCACCACGCGGGTGATCACCTTGACGCCGTGCCGCGCCGCAGCGGGCAGCGCGAGCTCGCCGGGCCACGGCTCGAGCGGGCTCAGGATCAGCATCGCCCAGTCGATCAGCTCGCCGTAGCGCTCCATGCAGCCGATCAGGTCGAGCGTGAAGCCGTTCGCGGGCCCCGGCGCCACGCCGATGGCGAGCGCGAGGCCGTCGTCGCGGACGCCCGCCATCGCCTCCCACACGGCCGGATGCTCGAAGCCGGTGCGATCCGGGTTGTGGAGCAGCAGGACGTCGAAGGCGTCGACCCCCAGGCGCTCGAGGCTGCGCTCGGTGGCCATGCGCACGTAGTCGCGGTAGCCGTCCGGCCCGCGCAGCCGCGGATCGGTGAAGCGCGGGTAGCCGCGCGGCCCGTCGCGCGTGCCGGCGTAGAAATCGTGTCCCACCGCGCCGATCAGCGCGTAGTCCCCGCGCGGGACGCCGCGCAGGGCGCGGCCGAGCAGCGCGTCCGCCTCCCCGGCGCCGTACACGTCGGCGGTCATCAGCGTGGCCAGGCCGCCGCCCGGGCGCAGCAGGGCCTCGAGCCGGTCCTCGTCGATCGGCTCGCCGAAGCGCATGTAGCGCCCGCCGCTCCAGGTCCCGACGGCCGTGTGGGTGACCACGAGCCCGAGTCTACGGGGAGCGGCCGGCGCGCCGACCAGTACCGTCAGGCCGATGGAGCTGGCTGCGATCGCCCCTTGGGCCGTGCTCGTGGTGGCGCTGTTCGCCTTCCTCTGGCTCGATCTGCGCTTCTTCGCGCGCGGGAAGCAGCCGAGCTTCCGCGAGGCGGCGCTGTGGTCGATCGGCTGGCTCGTGCTGAGCATCGCGGCCGCCTTCGTGGTCGCGCTCCTGCGCGACGGCGGCGACGCCGTGCTCTACACCACCGTCTACCTGATCGAGCGCTCGCTGTCGCTCGACAACCTGTTCGTCTTCCTGCTGCTGTTCGCCTACTTCGGCGTGCCCTACGCGCAGCGGCCGCGGCTCCTGTTCTGGGGGATCGTGGGGGCGCTCGTGCTGCGCGGCGTCTTCATCCTGGTCGGGACGGCGCTGATCGAGCAGTTCCACTTCGTGATCTACGTGCTCGGCGTGGCGCTGCTCGTGCTCGCGGTGCGGGTCTTCCAGGGCGTCGCCGAGAACGTCGATCCCGATCGCAACTTCATGGTGCGGCTCGTGCGCCGCGTCTATCCGGTGGCGGGCACGGCGAGCGCCGGCCGCTGGTTCGTGACGGTCGACGGGCGCCGCCACACGACGCCGCTCTTCCTCTGCCTGGCGGCCGTCGTGTTCGCCGACATCGCCTTCGCGATCGACTCGATCCCGGCGGCCTTCGCCATCACGCGCGACCCGCTTCTGATCTGGATGGGCAACGTCTTCGCGCTGCTCGGGCTGCGCGCTCTGTTCGTGCTCGTCGAGAGCCTCGTGGCGCGCTTCCGCTACCTCGACACGACGATCGCGTTCGTGCTCGCGCTCGTGGCGGTCAAGATCCTTGTCGAGGACCTCGTCGAGGTCGGGCCGCTCCTGAGCTTCGCCGTGGTCGCCGCCACGTTCGCGATCGGCATCGTGGCCTCGGTCGTCGCCGACCGCTCCGACCCGGAGTCGGAGCGCAAGCGCGCCGCGCGCGTGGAGCAGGTGCGCCGCACGGGCGCGGCCGACGGCGCCGGCCCGAAGCCGGCCGGCCCTCAGGACGGCCAGCCGCGCGCCGAACCGACGGCTTCGGCGTCCGGTCAGGCGAAGTAGAAGACGAGCCCGAGCACGGCGTAGAGGGCGATCAGCTGCACGCCCTCGAACCAGTTCGACTCGCCCTCCTGAGTGACGAGGTTCGCGATCAGCACCGCGAACAGCAGCGCCCCGAGCTCGTAGCCGTTGAACACGAGCGCCATCGGGTCGGGTCCCACGACGAACGACAGCAGCACGAGCACGGGTGCGACGAACAGCGCGATCTGGGCGCTCGAGCCGATCGCGATGTTCACCGCCAGGTCCATCTTGTCCTTCGCCGCCACGAGCACCGCGACCCAGTGCTCGGCGGCGTTGCCGACGATCGCGACGACGAACACGCCGACGAAGAACTCGGACAGCCCGATGTCCTCGGACGCCTCGGAGATCGAGCCGACGAGCACCTCGCTCATCACGCCGACCAGCACGGCCGAGATCGCCAGCGCGCCGACGGCGCGGCGCGTCGACCAGATCCTGCCGTGCTGCTCCTCGTCCTCCTCGTAGGGGTTGAACACGCGCCGGTGCGTCTTGAGCGAGAACCAGAGGCCGGTCGCGTAGCTCGCCAGCAGCACGAGCCCGACGCCGAGCGACAGCTGCTCGAGGTCGGAGCCGAAGTCCACGCGCTCCTCGCCGACCGCCGGCAGGTCGCCGTGGTGGACGAGCTGGAAGATGGCCGGGAAGACGAGCGCCGCCACGGCGAGCACGAGCATCGCGGACTGCGCGTTGGCCGCCGTGCGGCTGAAGGTCTGCCGCTCGCGCCCGAAGCCGCCGACGATCATCGAGGCGCCGAGCACGAGCAGCACGTTCCCGATGATCGAGCCGACGAGCGACGCCTTCACCACCTCCTGCAGCCCCTCGACCAGCGCGAAGAACGCGATGATCAGCTCGGGCGCGTTGCCGAACGTCACGTTGAGCAGGCCCCCGACGCCGGGGCCGGTGCGGGCGGCGAGGTGCTCGGTGGCCTCGCCCATCACGGCGGCGGTGGGGATCACGCCGAGCGCGGCGGCCGAGAAGACGAGCACCGGCGCCGCGTGCAGCAGCTCGAGCGCCACGGCGAGCGGGATGAAGACGGCTAGGTAGTGGACGGGGCGCACGAAGTCGTGCGCTACTCGGCGTCGTCCTCGAAGTCCGCCTCGTCGGGATCCTCGACCGCCGCCTCCTCGCGGCCGTCGCTCTCCGTGTACGTGGCCTGGAAGGTCTCGAGGAGCTCGTCCCGGCGCGCCTCGTCGACCGGGAGCTCGTCCGAGACCATCACCCAGTCGGCCCCCTCGAACTCCTCCAGGTTGAAGATCTCGCGGTCGAGCGACGCCGAGTCGTCCACCACGATCAGCACCTCCGTCTGCGGGTTGAAGTAGGTGCCGGGCCGGACGATCGCGTCCTCGAGCTCGAAGCGGCGGTCCGCTGCCATGAGCGCCGGAGCCTACACCGGAGCCGGCGGCGAAGCCGAGGCGATCAGCCGCGGAGCGCGCGCAGCCGGCGCTCCACCTCGTCCTCCACGTCGAGCGGCGGCTCGCCCTGGCGGGCGCGGCGCTCGTTGGCGGCGACGATGAGCTGGCGCACCTCCTCCGCGAGCGCGGCGTCGGGCCGCGCCTCCGCCCGCGCGTGCGCGTCCGGCAGGGCATCCATCCCGAGCGAGCCGCCGCGGCCGAGGCCGCGGTAGACGCGTCCGCTCCCGTAGTAGCTCGCCACGGCGGCGACCAGCCCGACGAGGGCGATCGCGATCAGCGCCGTGCCGAAGGCCTCCATCGCCCAAGTGTGGCGCGCGTGCCAGCGCTCCGCCGGTCGGGTAGGCTGCCTTGCCTCCCACCGGCGTTGACTGACGAATCAATCGGGGGCGCACCTTGGTCGACTTCACCCTCACCGACGAGCAGCAGGACATCCAGGCGATGGCGCACGACTTCGCCGAGAAGGAGATCCGCCCGGTCGCCTGGGACTTCGACCGCGACGGCACGCATCCCGAGCAGGTCATCCGGAAGGCCTGGGAGGTCGGGCTGATGAACGCCCACATCCCGGAGGCGTACGGCGGCCCCGGGCTCGACAGCCTGACCGGCGCCCTGATCGAGGAGGAGCTCGGGTGGGGCTGCTCCGGCATCGGCACGACGCTCGCCTGCAACGGCCTGGCCGCCGCGCCCGTGCTGATCGGCGGAAGCGAGCAGGTCAAGCGCCGCTACCTCGGCATGCTCACGGAGGAGCCACGGCTCGCGTCGTTCGCGATCACCGAGCCGGACGCCGGCTCCGACGTATCGGGCATGCGCACGACGGCGGTCCGGCGCGGCGACTCCTACGTCATCAACGGCTCGAAGACGTTCATCACGAACGGCAGCTACGCGAGCTGGTTCACGGTCTACGCCAAGACCGACAAGGACGCCGGCCACCGCGGCATCAGCGCCTTCGTCGTCCCGCGCGACGCCGGCGGCGTGACCGTGGACAAGAAGGAGGACAAGCTCGGCCAGCGCGCCTCGAACACGGCCACGATCTCGTTCAACGATGTCGAGATCCCGGCCGAGAACCTGCTCGGCGAGGAGAACCACGGCTTCCGGCTGGCGATGCAGACCTTCGACGTCACGCGCCCCGGCGTGGCGGCGATGGCGGTGGGGATCGCCCGCGCGGCGATGGAGTTCGCCGTCGAGTACGCGAAGGAGCGCGTGCAGTTCGGCGTCCCGATCGCCATGCACCAGGCGATCCAGTTCATGATCGCCGACATGGCCACGAAGGTGGAGGCGGCGCGCCTTCTCGTGTGGAAGTCGTGCGCGGCGCTCGACCGCGGCGAGCCCGACTCGCTCGTGACCTCTCACGCCAAGCGCTTCGCGGGAGACGCCGCGATGGAGGTCACGACGGACGCCGTCCAGGTCTTCGGCGGCTACGGGTTCATCAAGGAGTACCCCGTCGAGAAGCTCATGCGCGACGCGAAGATCATGCAGATCTACGAGGGCACCTCGCAGGTGCAGCGGCTCGTGATCGCCCGCGAGGTCTTCATCCCGCGCCAGCGGAAGGCGCCCGCCGCCGTCTGACGCGCCGCCGGGCGCCCCTGGAGGCAGCCGGGC
>JBLNDU010000143.1:0-2525 GCA_050261935.1 Nocardioidaceae bacterium
CGCTTGGGGCGCCCAATACCCGATGATCGGCCGCATGTGGCGCCGCGACTGGGAGCACATCACCCCGTTCCTTGGCCCGGGTTCGACAGTTCGGCCGTGACTAGTGGCACGGACGCGGTAAGCGTTCAGTGCCCCGGCGCCGGCGAGCAGGCCGTAGGTGTAGACGCTTCATCTGGCCCCACTGTGGACGCGTGATCTGGCCCCACCTCCGTCCGACCTGAGCCTTTCGGTTCGCGCTCCTTGTTGAGCGCGAACGGAAGGGCGGGAGGAGTGACGAGAGTGGAGCAGTTCGAGCAGATCAGGCGCGATCACGCGCGGGAGGGGTTGTCGATCCGGGCGTTGGCGAAGCGCCATGGCGTTCATCGGCGGGCGGTGAGGCAGGCGTTGGAGTCGGCGGTGCCGCCGGCGAAGCGGCCGTCGTCGTCGCGGCCGGCGCCGAAGCTGGGCGCGCTGCGGGCGGTGATCGACGGGTGGCTGGAGGCGGATCGGGACGCGCCGCGCAAGCAGCGTCACACGGCCCGGCGGGTTTGGCAGCGGCTGGTGGAGGAGTACGGCGCGGAGGTGTCTGAGCGGCAGGTGTGCCGGTATGTGCGCGAGCGGCGCCGGCAGCTCGGCTTGGTCGGCGAGGTGTTCGTGCCGCTCGCGAGCGACGCCGGGGTGGAGGCGGAGGTCGATTGGGGGCAGGCGAAGGTCCTGCTGCGCGGGGTGCTCGTCGAGGTGCACGTGTTCTTGATGCGCGCGTGCTTCTCGGGCGCCGCGTTCGTGGTCGCGTTCGAGGCCGAGACGCAGCAGGCGTTCCTGGAGGCGCACGTCGCGGCGTTCGAGTTCTTCGGCGGCGTGTTCGACGTGGTCCGCTACGACAACTTGAAGGCCGCGGTCGTGCGGGTGATGAAGGGCCGCCGCCGGGTCGAGTCCGACCGGTTCGTCGCGCTGCGCTCGCACTACCGGTTCGACAGCTCGTTTTGCCTCTCGGGCGAGCAAGGGGCCCACGAGAAGGGCGGCGTCGAGGGCGATGTCGGCCGGTTCCGCCGCCGGCATCTCGTGCCGGTGCCGGAGGTCGACTCGATCGAGGAGCTCAACGCGCAGCTCGAGAAAGCGTGCTGGCGGGATCTCGAGCGCACGATCACCGGCCAGCGCGACACCGTCGGCGAGCGACTGGGCCGGGAGCGGCTGATCCTCAACGAGCTGCCGTCCGAGCCGCACCCGACGTGGGAGGAGGCGACCCCGCGCGTGGACTCCAAGGCGCTGGCGACTGTCCGCACGTGTCGCTACTCGGTGCCGGCATCGCTGGCTGGGCTTCGGATCCGCGCCCGGGTCGGCGCGCGGGAGATCAGCTTCTGGCACGACGGCAAGCTGGTCGCTCAGCATGAGCGGCTCGCTGGCAAGCATCAGATCAGCGCGCAGCTGGAGCACTACCTCGATCTGCTCGCGCGCAAGCCGGGCGCGCTCGCGCGGTCGCTGGCGTTGCGCCAGGAGCGCGACCGCGGCGACTGGCCGGCCTGCTTCGATGAGCTGTGGACCCGGATCCAGGAGCGCTCGGGCCGCCACGACGCCGCCAGGCAGATGGTCGACGTGCTGATGCTCTGTCGCGAGCACGGGCCCGAGCCGGTCGAACTCGCGGTCCGCGGCGCGCTGGCGGCCGGCGCGCACGACGGGCGTGCCGTCGCCGTGCTGGTCAGCCGCACGACCCGCCCGCAGGCCGCGGCGCTCGAGATCGACGCCAGGCTGGCCGGGGTCGGGCAGCCGCCGCCGCAGGACCTCGCCGACTACGACCAGCTCCGAGGCCAGGAAGAGGCGGGACGATGAGCGACGGGTTCCGCTGGGAAATCCAAGCGTCAGCCGGCCCCGCGCGCGAAGCGGTCCTCGGCGGCGCGAGGCTGCTGGTCCGCGTCAGGCTGTTCGATGAGCCCGACCAGACGTGGCCCAGACCGAAGCCGGACGCGTTCACCGACCTGCGGCCCGACGCCGCGCGCGATCTGGCGTTCGAGCTGCTCGCCGCTGCCGAGCACGCCGAGCAGATCACGCGCGAGGCGGACTGGCGGGAGACGGGACGATGAGCGCTAGGACGAACGCGCAGACCGCCGCGCTGGAGGCGCTGATCGAAGCGCACGCGACCGAGCTCAAGCTCCCGACCGTCAAGGCGCGCTTCCGGCAGATGGCCGGCGAGGCGACCCGCGAGCAGCAGACCCCGGTCGCTTACCTCGCCGCGCTCTTGGAAGCCGAGCACCAGGAGCGTGCCGAGCGCCGCGAGCGCCGGCGTCTGATCGACGCTCGCTTCCCGCTGCTCAAGCGCCTCGAGGAGTTCCGGTTCGCCGACAACCCGAAGATCCCCCAGGCAACGATCGCCGCCTTGGCGGAGGGATCGTGGATCGACGACCGCGAAGGGATCGTGCTGATCGGCGACTCGGGGACCGGCAAGACGCACCTCGCGATCGCCCTGGCGGTCAGCGCGTGCCAGCAAGGACGACGAGTCCGGTTCACCACGCTCGCTGGGCTCGCGAACGAGCTCCAGGAAGCCGACAGCC
>JBLNDU010000144.1:0-5857 GCA_050261935.1 Nocardioidaceae bacterium
GGAACACGATCGGCCCGCGGCCGGCGGCCGCGGCGTTCTCGAGTCCCTCGACGGACGCGTCCGGCACGCGCTCCCGCACGCGGGCCGCGGCCTCCTCGGCGCGGCCGGCGTCGCGCGAGCCGATCGCGAGCGGCGTGCCCGCCCGGGCGAGCCGCAGCGCGAGGGCGTGCCCGAGCGCTCCGGTGCCGCCGATGATGGGCACGGTCTCCATGCGGCGCGAGCCTAGCGGCCTTGCGATCCTGTGCCCGTGGTCGATGTGCGCGAGGTCGGGCCCCGGGACGGCTTCCAGAACGAGCCGGAGGTGATCGCCACCGAGGACAAGGTCCGGCTCATCGACATGCTCGCTCGCACGGGCCTGCGGCGGCTCGAGGTCACGAGCTTCGTCCGTGGCGACGTGATCCCGCAGCTCGCCGACGCGCGCGCCGTGCTCGAGCGGATAGACGTGCCGGCGGGCGTCTCGCTCACGGTGCTCGTGCCGAACGAGCGCGGGCTCGAGCGGGCCCTCGAGCTGCGCGAGCGCTTCCACGAGGTGAACCTGTTCCTCTCGGCGAGCGAGACCCACAACCGCAGCAACGTGAACCGCTCGGTGGCGGAGTCGCTCGCGGGGCGCGAGCGCGTGATCGCGCGCGCGCGCGAGGCGGGGCTGCGCTGCGAGGGCGTGATCTCGGTGGCCTTCGGCTGCCCTTACGAGGGCGAGGTGCCCGTGGAGCGGGTGCTCGCGATCGCGCGGCGGCTGGCGGCCGCGGGCTGCGCGGAGGTCGCGTTCGGGGACACGACCGGCATGGCCAACCCGGCGCAGGTCCGCCGCTTCTTCGAGCTCGCGGCGAACGAGCTGGAGGGCGTCCAGCTCACCGCGCACTTCCACAACACGCGTGGCCAGGGGCTGGCCAACGTGCTGGCGGCCCTCGACGCGGGCGTGCGCTCCTTCGAGTCGTCGTTCGGCGAGCTCGGCGGCTGTCCGGTACCGCGCGGCGCGACCGGCAACGTCGCGACCGAGGACCTCGTCTCGATGCTCCACGAGATGGGCTGCGACACGGGCATCGACCTGGGGCGCCTGCTCGACTGCGCGCGTGCCGTCCAGGGGCTGCTCGGGCGCCCGCTCGGCAGCCACCTGCTCAGCGCCGGACCGATCGACTGGAAGCGCGGCTGAGGCGCCCGCCACGAGCCCCGGCACCCGGACCACCGGAAGAGCCGGCGGCCACCGGGCGGACGTCCCCCAGACGTGCGACGGGCCCGGATGCCGTTTGCCGGGCCCGCCTGTCCTCAGGTGCCAGGGCGGGAAACGGGGGAACCCAGAAGTGCCGAACCGGCCCTGGCGTCTGCCTCCGTCGTACCCGGATCGGCGGGAAACCCGACCTCGGCGCGGGACTGCACGGGCTCCGGCTGCAAGTCGCTGCGCTTCCGGGCCGGCGCGGGTCAGCGACCTGCGAACCGCGGCGGGCGCCGCTCGAAGAAGGCGCGCGTGCCCTCGGCGAAGTCCTCCGAGCGGGCGAGCAGCTCCTGCGAGGCGACCTCCTGCTCGAGGGTCGCGGCGAGCGCGGGCTTAGCCGCGGCGTCGAGCACGCGCTTGGCGAGCGCGACGGCGCGCGGCGCGCAGGTGAGCAGTTCCTCCGCGAGCGCAGCGGTGGCCGCGTCGAGCTCGGCGGCCGGCGCGACGCGGTTCGCGAAGCCGATCCGGTGCGCCTCGCGCCCGTCGATCAGCCTGCCGGTCATGATGAGCTCCTTGGCGTTGCCGAGCCCGACGACCGCCGGCAGTCGCGAGCAGCCGCCCACGTCCGGCAGCAGGCCGACGCGCGCCTCGACGATCCCAGCGACCGCGTCCTCGGCCATCGTGCGGAAGTCGCACGCGAGCGCGAGCTCGAAGGCGCCGCCGATCGCCCCGCCGTGGATCTGGCAGATCGTGGGCTTCGGCATCTCCTCGAGCAGGTTCCACCAGGCGAGGATCGGTCGCCGGAAGCGGCGCAGCCGCTCGGGCCGCACGGACAGCGCGCGAAGGTCGCCCAGGTCCATGCCGGACGAGAACATCGGCCCGTCGCCGCGCAGCACTACCACGCGCACCGCCTCGTCGTCGGCGGCCGCCTCGATCGCCGCGCCGAGCGCCTCGATCAGCTCGCCGTTCAGGGCGTTGCGCTTCTCGGCGCGCTGCATCACGAGGTGGCGAACCGCCCCCCGGTCCTCGACTCCGACGACTGGCATGTAGGCTCCCGGCGCTCGACGACTGAGGACGGGGAGGCAGGCTAGTGGAGATAAAGAGAGTCGGAGTGCTCGGCTGTGGGCTCATGGGACACGGCATCACCCAGGTGGCCGCCCAGTCCGGGTACGACGTGGTCGTGCGCGAGGTCGACCAGGCCACGCTCGACAAGGGGCTCGGGAAGATCAAGCGTCAGCTCTCGGGTGCGGTCGAGAAGGGAAGGCTCGAGAGCTCGGCGGCCGAGGAGGCGCTCGGGCGCATCAATGGCACGCTCGACTACGGCGAGCTCGCCGACTGTGACCTCGTCCTCGAGGCCATCACGGAGGACCTCGGGCTCAAGCTCGACATGTGGCGCGAGGTCGACGGCATCGTCAAGCCCGAGGCCGTCTTCGCCACCAACACCTCGTCGCTCGCGGTGATCGACCAGGCCGCGTCCACCAGCCGCCCGGCGCAGTTCGTCGGGCTCCACTTCTTCAACCCCCCGCAGGTGATGAAGCTGCTCGAGGTGATCCGCTGCGTCACCACGTCAGAGGAGGCCTACTCCACGGCCGTCGAGTGGGGCAAGTCGCTCGGCAAGCTCACCGTCCAGACGCGTGACAAGGCCGGCTTCATCGTCAACCGCCTGCTCGTGCCGTACCTGCTCGACGCCATGCGCGCCTACGAGGAGGGCACGGGGTCGATCGCCGAGATCGACCAGGCGATGATGGCCGGCGCCGGCCATCCGATGGGCCCGCTCACGCTGGCCGACTTCGTCGGGCTCGACACGCTCGGCGCGATCTGCGACGTCATGTTCGACGAGTTCCGCGAGCGCCGCTTCGCCCGCCCGCCGACCCTGCGGAAGATGCTGTCGGCCGGCTGGTACGGCCGCAAGTCCGGCATGGGGTTCTACGACTACTCGGGCGAGAAGCCGGTGCCGAACGCTCAGCTTTGAGCGACCTCCACGAGGCGCTCGAGCGCGCGCGGGCGGGTGGTCCGGCCCGCCACCGCGCCAGGGCGGAGCAGCAGGGGAGGCTCCCGGTGCGCGAGCGCGTGGCCCGGCTCGTCGACCCGGGGTCGTTCAGCGAGGACGCGCTCCTGGCGAGCTGGGAGGAGGAGGGCTTCGGCGCCGACGGCGTGATCACCGGGGCCGCCACGGTCTCGGGACGGCCGGTCTGCCTCATGGCGAACGACCCGACGGTCAAGGCGGGCTCGTGGGGGCCGAAGACGGTCGAGAAGATCATCCGCATCCAGGAGAGCGCGCTCCTCCATCGCGTGCCGATGCTCTACCTGGTCGACTCGGCCGGCGCTCGGATCACCGAGCAGGTGCGCATGTTCCCGGGCCGGCGCGGCGCCGGCCGGATCTTCCAGACGCAGGTGCGGCTGTCCGGCGTGGTGCCGCAGGTCTGCGTGCTGCTCGGCCCGAGCGCCGCCGGCGGCGCGTACATCCCGGCCTTCTGCGACGTCGTGATCATGCGCGAGGGGAACGCGTCGATGTACCTCGGCTCGCCGCGCATGGCCGAGATGGTGATCGGCGAGCAGGTGACGCTCGAGGAGATGGGCGGCGCGCGCATGCACACCGGCGTGTCCGGCGTCGGGCACTTCCTCGTCGGCACCGACGAGGAGGGGATCGATCTCGCCAAGCGCTACCTGTCCTACTTCGGATCGAGCTGGGCCGACCCGCCGCCGCCGGCGCCGCCGCGTGCGCCCGTCGGCGGGTCGATCGGCGAGCTCGTCCCGGAGGACGAGAACAAGCCGTTCGACATGCAGGCGCTCATCGACGCGCTCGTCGACGAGGGGTCGTTCCTCGAGGTCCAGCGGCGCTGGGCCAGGGAGCTGATCGTCGGCTACGCGCGGCTCGAGGGCCGCGCCGTCGGAGTCGTCGCGAACCAGCCGCGCCAGCGCGGCGGCGTGCTGTTCGTCGACTCGGCCGACAAGGCGGCCCGCTTCATCTGGACCTGCAACGCGTTCGGGGTGCCGCTCCTGTTCCTTGCCGACGTGCCCGGCTTCATGATCGGCACCCAGGTCGAACGGCAGGGCATCATCCGCGCCGGCGCCAAGATGATCTCCGCCGTGAGCGAGGCCACGGTGCCGAAGATCTCGGTGATCATCCGCAAGGCCTACGGCGCCGGCCTGTACGCGATGGCGGGCCCCGCCTACGACCCCGACGCCTGCCTCGCGCTGCCCTCGGCGAAGATCGCCGTGATGGGGCCGCAGGCGGCGATCAACGCCGTCTTCTACAACCAGCTGCAGGCGATCGACGATCCGGACGAGCGCGCGCGGCGCACCGACGACCTGCGGCGCGAGTACGCCGAGGAGATCGACGTGCTGCACCTGGCCTCGGAGCTGGTCGTCGACGCTGTGGTCGAGCCCGAGGAGCTGCGAGCCGAGCTCGTGAAGCGCTTCGCGGCCTACGCTTCGAAGGAGCGTCCGTGGCCCCCGAAGCGCAACCCAGTGACACCGGTGTAGCCCCCGGCCCCGACCCGACCGTGCCGGCGCAAGGTGACGCGGGCGCGGCGCCGCGCGCCGAGGCCGGCAAGGTGCCTCAATACCGCTGGACCGTGCTCGCGGTCGGCGCGGCCGCCACCGCCGCGCTGGCGGCGGTGCAGGGCGGCCTGCCGGCGCTCGGCCCGGCGCTCCGCGAGGCGTACGGGCTGTCGCTGGTCGAGGTCACCGCGATCTTCACGAGCTTCTCGACCGGCACCTTGCTGACCGTGTTCGCCTGGGGCGCGCTCTCCGACCGCCTCGGCGAGCGCCTCGTGCTGTCGGCCGGGCTGGCGGCCGGCTCGATCGCGCTCGCCGGCACCGCGGCCACCTCGGGCTACCTCGCCCTGCTCGCGAGCGTGTTCGTCGCCGGCCTGCTCGGCTCCTGCGCGGTCACGGGCAGCGGCCGCGCGGTGATCGGCTGGTTTCCGCGCGCGGAGCGCGGCGTGGCGCTCGGGCTGCGCCAGACGGCCGTGCCGGTCGGCGCGGCGGTCGCGTCGCTCTCGCTGCCGGCGCTCGCGGCGGCGCTGTCGCTCGACGCGGCGCTGCTGGCGCTCGCCGGCGCGATGCTGCTCGCGGCGCTCGCCGCGGCCGTCTGGCTGCGCGAGCCGCCCGAGCGGCGCTCGGCGGCGCCGCCAGCCCCGCCACCGACTCGCGACCCGCGCAACTGGCGGCTCAGCCTCGCGAGCGCGCTGATGATCGTGGGCCAGGTCGGCGTCACGTCGCTGCTCGTGCTCTTCCTCGCCGACGAGCACGGCTGGCGGCCGGCGCGCGCGGCGCTCGTGCTCGGCGCGGTTCAGCTCGGCGGCGCCGTGGCGCGCATCGCCGCCGGGCGCTGGTCCGACCGGCGCGACGAGCGGATCGAGCCGTTGCGCCGCCTCGCGGCGGCGTCCGGCGCGCTCCTGCTCGCGGCGGCTGCGCTCGCAGGCGCTCCCACCGCACTCCTCGTGCCGGTGCTGGCGCTCGGCGGCGTGCTCGCGATGAGCTGGAACGGGCTGTCGTTCACGGCGGCCGCCGAGATGTCCGGCCGCGCCCAGGCGGGGCGCGCGATCGGCCTCCAGAACACCGCGCTGCGGGCGGCCAGCGCCACCGTGCCGGTAGGGCTCGGCGCCCTGGCGTCGGCCTGGTCTTGGGCGGCTGCGTTCGCCGTCATGGGGGTGGCCGCCCTCACGGGCCGCGCGCTGCTGAGGCCGCTCGTCGACGAGG
>JBLNDU010000145.1:0-3771 GCA_050261935.1 Nocardioidaceae bacterium
GAGCTGCCGGCTCGGCGCTCGGGCCGCGGGCGGGGGTCGCCGTGGGCGGTGGCCGGGAGGCCGCGTCGGCGGGCGCGAGGCGGCGCGGAGCCCACGCCGCCGGCGCGGGGAGTGACATCGGGCTCGCGCTCGCCGGCGTGGCGCTCGCGCTCAGCGCGGCGCTCCTCCTCGGTACGCGCGAGGGCAGGGCCGCCGCCCGCACGGGAGGGGCTCGGCTCGCCGCGCGGCTGCGCCCGCTCGTCGGGCGGGCGTCCCCGAGGGGCGCATGAAGGCCGCCGCGTCGGCATGCGCGCGGGCGCGGCGAGCGCACTGCGCGAGCGCCCTACGAGCGCCAGTAGCATCGCCGTTCGATGGCGTACTACGTCACGACCCCGATCTACTACGTCAACGGCGAGCCGCACCTCGGCCACGCCTACACCACCATCGCCGCCGACGTGCTTGCGCGCCACATGCGCCAGCGCGGGGAGGACGTGTTCTTCCTGACCGGCACCGACGAGCACGGGGAGCCCGTCACGCAGGCGGCGGAGCGGCTCGGGATCACGCCACGCGAGCTCGGCGACCGCAACGCCGTGCGCTTCAAGCAGCTGGCCGCGCTCGTCGACGTCACGAACGACTTCTTCATCCGAACCACCGACCCCGAGCACGAGGCCGTGGTGGCCGAAGTGGTGCAGCGGATCCGCGACAACGGCCACGTCTACGAGGGCACCTACGAGGGCTGGTACTGCCCGCGCTGCGCCGACTTCAAGACCGACAGCGAGCTCGAGGACGGCAACCGCTGCCCGATCCACAAGATCGAGCTCCAGAAGGAGAGGGAGGACAACTGGTTCTTCCGACTCTCGGCCTTTCAGGAGCCGCTCGAGCGTCTGTACGCCGAGCGCGCGGACTTCGTCACGCCGCCCGTCCGCTACAACGAGGCGCTCTCCTTCATCCGGCAGGGCCTCCGGGACCTCTCGCTGAGCCGGGCGAGGCTCAAGTGGGGCGTCCCCGTGCCATGGGACCGCTCGCAGGTCGTCTACGTCTGGATCGACGCGCTGATCAACTACTACTCGGCGCTCGCCTACGCGCGCGAGGGCGAGGACCTTACGGGCCGCTTCTGGCCCGCCACGGTGCACCTGATCGGCAAGGACATCCTCAAGTTCCACGCCGTGATCTGGCCGGCGCTGCTGATGGCCGCCGGGATCGAGGTCCCGCGCCGCGTGGCGATCCACGGCTTCCTCACGCTCGGCGAGCACAAGATGTCGAAGTCGCTCGGCAACGTGATCGACCCATTCCGCACGGTCGAGCTGTACGGCGCCGACGCGCTGCGCTTCTACCTGCTGCGCGAGGTGCGCTTCAGCCAGGACGGCGAGGTCTCGCCCGAGGGCTTCGAGGGCCGCTACACGGCCGAGCTCGCCAACGAGTACGGCAACCTCGCCAACCGGGCGCTCGCGATGGTCGCGCGCTACCGCCAGGGCGTCGTGCCGAGCGCCGCGGCGCCTCCTGAGCTGCTGGGCGAGTTCGACGGGCTCCCCGAGGCCGTGTGCGAGGCGCTCGACCGCGTCGAGCCGAGCCTGGCGCTCGACGAGATCTGGCAACGCGTGAAGGCGCTGAACCGGTACGTGCAGGACGAGCAGCCCTGGCAGCTCGCGAAAGACGAAGCGCGCTCGGAGCGGCTCGACGCGGTCCTGTACGGGCTCGTCGAGGGGCTCCGCGTGGTGTCCGTGCTCCTTCACCCGTTCATGCCGCGCTCGGCGGAGCGCCTGCTCGCCGCGCTCGGCCGCGAGGACCGCTCGCTCGAGCGCGCGCGCTTCGGCGCCGTGGCGGGCGGCGCGGCCTGCGGCGAGCTCGGCCAGCTCTTCCCGCGGGTCGAGGCGCAGGCCGCCGCCTAGCGGTGGTCCAGGGCCGGCCGTGGTCGACACGCACTGCCATCTCGACGTGTGCGAGCCGCCCGACGCCGAGCTCGTCGAGCGCGCTCGCGCGGCCGGCGTGCGGCGGATCGCCACGGTCGGGATGAATGACGACTCGATCGGCAGGGCGCTCGAGGCGGCGCGCAGCTTCGAGGGGGTCGTGGCGATCGTCGGCCGGCACCCGAACCAGAGCGAGGGCTTCGACGACGCCGACCTCGAGCGCGTGGAGCGCGCCGCCGGCGAGGCCGGCGCGGCGGCGATCGGCGAGACGGGGCTCGACTACTACCGCTCGGCGGCGCCGCCAGCGGATCAGCGTCGCGCGTTCGAGGCCCAGCTCGAGCTGGCCGCGCGCGTCGGGCTGCCGGTCGTGATCCACACGCGCGCGGCGGAGGACGACACCTTCGCGCTGCTGCGCGAGCACGCTGACTCGCTCACGGTGGTGCTCCACTGCTTCTCGGCGCCGGCGCGGCTCGACGAGTGCGTCGAGCGCGGCTACCTCTGCTCGTTCGCCGGCAACGTGACCTATCCGAGCGCGGCGGCGCTGCAGGAGGCGGCGCGGCTCGTGCCGGACGAGCTGCTGCTGGTCGAGACCGACGCCCCCTTCCTGGCGCCCCAGCCGCGGCGCGGGAGGCCGAACGAGCCGGCCAACGTGACCCACACCGCGGGCTTCGTGGCGCGCCTCCGCGAGGCGCCATACGAGGAGCTCGAGCGCACCGTCGAGCGCAACGCCGCCAGGGTGTTCGGGTGGTGAGCTCTCCGCGCCAGGCGAGCCTGCGGCGGCTGCAGCGCTTCGGCGTGCGGCCCAGGCGCGAGCTCGGCCAGAACTTCCTCGTCGACGACAACCTGCTCGAGGTGATCGGGCGGGCCGCGGAGCTCGACGAGGACGATGTGGTGCTCGAGGTCGGCGGCGGGCTCGGCGTCCTCTCCGAGTACCTCGCGGCCAGGGTCCTCCACCTGCACGTGGTCGAGATCGACCCGGTGCTGCGGGAGCCGCTCGAGGAGGCGCTCGCGCCCTTCGAGCGCACGACGCTCCACCTCGCCGACGCCGTCGCGCTCGAGCTCGGCGCGCTCGATCCGCCGCCCGGCAAGGTCGTGGCGAACCTGCCCTACGGCGTGGCGGCCACGGTGATCGTCAAGTCGATCCTCGAACTGCCCGGGGCGTCGCTCTGGGTCGCGATGGTGCAGCGCGAGGTCGCCGACCGGCTCGCCGCGAGCGCGGGCTCGCGCATCTACGGCGTCACCTCGGTGCTGGTGCAGCTCGCCTGCGAGGTCACCGTCCTGCGCCGCGTGCCGCCCACCGTCTTTCGCCCTGAGCCGGGCGTCGAGTCGGCGCTCGTCCGGCTGCGCCGGAGGGGCCCGGCTCCGGACGCGCACGTCGTCGTCCTGGTGCACGCCGCGTTCGCCCACAGGCGCAAGGCGCTGGCCGGATCGCTCGCGCTCGCGCCGGGCGCCACGCCGGGCCTGCGGGAGCGCGCCCGCGAGGCGCTCGCCGAGCTGGGGCAGCCGCCCGACGCGCGCGCGGAGCGGCTCGCGCCCGAGGACTGGCCGCGGCTCGCCGCGCTGATCGGCCGCGAGCCGCTCGAGCGCCTGCGCCCACGATGAGGCCGCCGCGGCCCGAGCGCGC
Source organism: Nocardioidaceae bacterium (assembly GCA_050261935.1). Classification (GTDB taxonomy): domain Bacteria; phylum Actinomycetota; class Thermoleophilia; order Solirubrobacterales; family Thermoleophilaceae; genus JBLNDU01. The sequence goes on from JBLNDU010000145.1 coordinate 3,511, forward strand.
ACGCGGTCTCGCGATGAGGCCGCCGCCCGAGCGCGCACCAGGACCCGCGATGAGGCCGCCGCGGCCCGAGCGCGCACGCCGCCGATGATCAGCGAGCGCGCGCACGCCAAGGTCAACCTGGTGCTCCAGGTCGGCCGCCCACGGCCCGACGGGCTTCACCCGATCTGCTCGCTGTTCGCGTCGCTCGAGCTCGCCGACGAGCTGCGCGTCGTCGAGGCCGACGAGGACGCGGTCGAGTGCCCGGGCGTGAACGGCCACAAC
>JBLNDU010000146.1:0-2705 GCA_050261935.1 Nocardioidaceae bacterium
CGCCGCGCTCGTCGGCGCGGCCATCCTGTCGACGACGATCTACCCGATCGTGGGGCTGCGCCTGCGCAGGCCGCGGCCCGCCTGACCCGCGAGGCGGTCCGCCGGCGGCGAGGGCAGGGCCAGCGGCGCCACGCGGCTCAGCGCGCGCCGCTCGAGCGCGCGCAGCTCGTCCACGCGGCCGGTCGCCACGCGCCAGTTGATCAGCGAGGTCATGCCTCCTCCTCCAGGAGCCACGTGCGGAGCATCCACACGAGGTGGTCCGTGCGGTGGAAGGGGTCGGCGACCGGCGTGCCGACGTGGACCGGCAGCGCCGCGCGCAGCTCCGCGCCGACGAAGGCCAGGAGCGCGTCGCCGTGCGGCGCGGGCCGGTCGTCGAGCGCAGCCAGCCGCCGGACGGCCGCGCCGTCGTCGTCCGTCGAGTGCCTGATCGTGATCGCGTGAGCCATCCGTCCGCCCCTCCTCTCACCCCAGCGGCCCTCCGGCCGGGTCCTCGACCATGGCTGTGCCGTAACCAGCGTCCTCATAACAGCGGTAATGTATCACCACCAAAGCCGGTTTGCAAGTGACAGGCTAGACTGGACACATGGTCAGCGAGTCCGAGCCCGGCAGGCGCGCCCCGGGGCCGCTCTACCTCGTCCAGCGCTTCGTGAACAGCGTCGACATCGAGGACGGGGACGAGGAGCTCGTGAGCCCGGAGGCGCTGCGGGCGTGGCTCGCGGAGCGCGGGCTGATGGATGCCGACGAGCCGGTGAGCCAGTCGGAGCTGCGTCGGGCGCTCGACGTGCGCGAGGGGTTGCGCGCGCTGCTGCTCGCGAACAACGGCGAGCCGCACGACGAGGCGCGCGTGGAGCGGCTCGATCGGGCGGCCGGACGCGCCGGCCTGCGCGTGCGCTTCGCGTCCGGCGAGGAGCCCGCGCTGGCGCCCGAGGCGCGCGGGGTCGACGGCGCCCTGGCCCGCCTGCTGGCGCTGGTAGCGGCGGCCGCCGCCCAGGGGGACTGGTGGCGGCTCAAGGCCTGCCCGCGTCACGACTGCATGTGGGCCTTCTACGACCACTCGCGAAACCGCTCGGGCCGGTGGTGCCGCATGGAGGTGTGCGGCAACGTCGAGAAGGCGCGCGCCTATCGCAGGCGCCGGCGGGCCGCGGAGCGCTCCTAGCGGCGCCGCCCCTCCGGCCCGCCGTCCCGCCGTTCGGCCGGCCGCAGGGACACGCCTTCCTCGGTGACCGGACGCGGCGCCTCCCGGGCGACGGGACCTGGCGCCTCCCCGGCTCCGGACCTGGCGCGCCGAGCGTCCCCCACGGCCCAACGCGCCTCCTCTCGAGCGGGTTGGGACAAACGCCGACCGGTCAGAAAACGCCGCTCTTAGCGGGTGGCCGCGCCGATTCGCTGTTGACTGCCGGCGGGGCAGCGGCTTTATTGGGCGCCGGCCAAACGGGCGGCCGAGGACCGGAGCTTCGCGGGGGAACGCCACTCCCTCCTGGGAGGGTCTCAGCCGGGCTGGGGCCGTCGGGCAATCTGCAGCCGCTGGAAACGCACACAGGTGCGGGGAGGTTTCATGGGCAACTCTGCCACGATCGACGCTGAGCAACAGCATCTGCGCGCGCTCGAGCACGCGAACCGCGTGCGGCTCGCGCGAGCGCGCATGAAGCGCCGGATCGCCGCGGGGGAGCTCGCCGCCTCGGAGGTGATCGCGACCTGCCCGTGGGAGGCCCACAGCATGTCCGTGAGCGACCTCCTGATGAGCCAGCGGCGCTGGGGCCTCACCCGCTGCCGGCGGCTCTTGACCTCGCTCGGCGTGCCGGAGAACAAGCAGATCGGCACGCTGACGCAGCGCCAGCGCACGGTGCTCGCGGCCATGCTCGAGGCGAAGGGCGGCGCGGGTGGCGCGCCGGCGGCGGCCACGGCACCCATCGTGGCGCAGCGGCCCGCGCCCGCAAGCCGCGCCAGGGCGCTCACCCCGGCCTGATCGGCGGCCCGACCCACGCCGCCTGAGCCGCCGCTCGGGCGGCGCGGGACTCAGCGGAAGGGAAGGCCGCCCGAGCGCCGCTTGAACAGCTCGCGCAGCGCGACCAGGGCCACGACGAAGACGGCCGCCGCGATCGCGAGCAGGACGGGAAGCGCGTGCGGCCCCGGCCCGAGCGCCAACGCGGTCACGACGAGGAAGGCGCCCACGCCGGCGAGCAGCGTCGTGTGCGAGCGGTATCCGGCCAGGTGCTCCCGCAGCGAGAGCTCGAGGCCGGCGAGCGCGGCGAGGGCCAGGCCCGCGGCGAAGCGCCGATTGCCGCCGCCGTCCCAGCTCAGGAGGCCCCATCCCATCAGGACGAGGCCGGCGAGCACGAGCAGCTCGCTGAGCGGGAAGCCGCCCCACGGGGCGGCCGGGCGCTCGTCGAGCGTCCGCCGACCGGGGCCGGACCGGCGCGGGCGCCCGCCCGCCGTTCGAGGCGGAGCTCCACCCGCGGCTCGGACGCTCGGGCCGCCCGAAGCCGGCCCGCGCGCCGCCCGGGAGCGATCGGGCGCCTTGCGGTCCCCCGCCGGGGCGCGGTCGGGCGCCTCCTGGCCGGCCGCCATCCGGTCCGGAGCCTTCCCGTCGGCCGTCCGGGCGCGGTCGGGCGCGGTCCGGTCGGGGCCGCCTGGGCGCGGGCGGCGGCGCCTACCCCTCGCGGCAGCCGACCAGCGCCCGCGCGCCGCGCACCGCCGGGCGCGCC
>JBLNDU010000147.1:0-2746 GCA_050261935.1 Nocardioidaceae bacterium
ACGCCTCCACGCCCTCGTCGGCGAGAGCGGCGACGATCGCGCCCTCCATCGCCTGCACGAAGCCGGGCACGCTGCCGACGGCCATGATCGGGTAGCCCACGAGCTGGCCGGGCCCGTGATAAGTCACGCGACCGCCACGGTCGCTGTCCTCGACCTCGATCCCCCGCCGGCGGTACCAGTCCTCCCCCTTCGGCAGGTCGGCGGGCTCCGTGCGACGCCCCTTCGTGTAGACGGGCGGGTGCTCCAGCAGCAGCAGCACGTCCGGCAGCTCGCCCGCCTGGCGCCGGTCGCGGATGCGCTCCTGGAGCGCGACTCCCTCGGGGTAGGGAACGCGGCCGAGCTGCACCACCCAGATCTCGCGCATCGCTCAAAGGCTACCCGGGCCGGCCCGTCCCAGTCGGGGTACCCTCGGCCGTGTGAGCGGCGGCGAGGAGCGCTTCTGGCCCGCGCGCCTGCGCTGGCGCCTGCGGGGGGCGTGGATGTGGCCGAGCTTCATCGTGCTGACGTTCGTGGACGGCGTCGTGATGCACATGCTGCCGCCGGTGGGAACCGGAGTCGACCTGATCCCCGGCGTGCTGCTCGCCACCTTCGGCAACCTCGTGCTCATCGGCGTGGTCGCGCCCTGGCTCGCCCGGCGCCTGCGCGCGCGCCAGCCGGCGCCCGCCGGGCCGACCCCGGCCGACGCCGCGCGCGAGGTGCTCACGGATCGGATCGGCACGGGGCTGCTGCTCGCCGGGCTCGTCGGAGTCATCGCGGCGGGACTCGCCGCCCGTCCGGTCGTCGTGTCCGAGACGGAGAGCACCGAGCGCAACGCCTGGGCCGTGCGCGATTACGTCCTCCACAGCGGCGATCCCGAGCTGGTGCGCAACATGGAGACCGCCAACACGATTCGCCTGACCGAGGGCTACTACCGCACCTGCATCGCCCGCGACGATCGTCGTCGCTACTTCTGCCTGTTCGTCGATACGAGAAAGCGCCCGGTCGAGGTGGTCCGCGACCGCGACGCGCGTCCGAACTCCGAGTTCAAGCCGCTCTGAGGCGGGCATTCGCTCGGCCGGGGCCGGCCGTGTCGCGGTGGGCGGTGGACTGCAGGCGGGGAAGCGCGGGGGCGCACGCACTAGGCTGAGGGGCACACGTGGGCGCCGCGGCGATGGCGCTCGCCCGCGTTCGGGCGGGCTCGCCGATGGAGCGACCATGTGATCTAGTCGAAGATGGAGGGGCAGAGGGCCACGCGCTGGCCCACCGAGATGGAGCCGAGGGCCACTACACCAGGCTGCAGGGGGCGCACGACCCGCCCGCCGCTGGAGACGAGCGCGGCGTGAGCGCCGACCTCCGCCTCAAGCTGCTGTTCGCCGTGACGCTGCTGATGGCCGCGGCGCTCGCGACGGGCGTGGTCCCCGTCGCGGCTCAGACGCCGGACGCCAGCACGACGAGCGCGACGTCGCCCACCACGCCGACCACGCCGAGCACCACGACGACCGCTCCCGAGACGCCCACGACGCCCACGACGCCCACCATCCCGACGACGCCCGCCACGCCCACCACCCCGATCGCGCCCACGACGCCGAGGCAGGCGCCGCCGACACGGACCACGGAGCAGTCGCCCGGGCGGAAGGCCACCGGCCGCCCTCGCGCCCGGAAGGCACCTAAGGCCAAGGTCAAGCGTGAGGGTCGCGGGCGGGCGAAGCGGCGGCGCGCGCGAGAGAAGCCGCCGGAGCGCTGCCTGCGCCTGGGCGAGTGGAAGCGCTGGCGCCACGAGCTGCTCGCCGAGGGCCGCCGGCGCGAGGCCGAGAAGCTCGAGCTCTGCAAGCGCGATCGGCGGAAGCGCGACCACGGTAAGGCGCGCAAGGAGGACCGGCTGGCGCCCGTCGCGCCGTCGCGCAACACCGACGGCTCGCCGACGCCGGCCAACCCGGGCTTCATGGACGCGCTTCCCGGCCCCTCCTCGGCCGACGGCGTGCCGAACTTCGTGATCCGCAAGTTCAGGGTGCCGATCTTCCTGCTGCCGATCTACCAGGCGGCCGGGATCGAGTACGGCATTCGCTGGGAGCTGCTCGCGGCGATCAACGAGATCGAGACCGACTACGGGCGCAACCTGGGCGTGTCGTCGGCGGGCGCGGTGGGCTGGATGCAGTTCCTGCCCTCGAGCTGGGCGCTCTACGGCGTCGACGGCAACGAGGACGGCAGGCGCGATCCGTACAACCCGGTCGACGCGATCTTCTCCGCGGCGCGCTATCTCAAGGCGGCCGGCTACGAGGACGACGTGCGCGGCGCGATCTTCGCCTACAACCACGCCGACTGGTACGTCGACTCGGTCCTGCTCCGCGCGCGCCTGATAGCCGGCATGCCGAGCGAGCTGGTCGGGTCGCTCACCGGCCTGACCGAGGGCAGGTTCCCCGTCACGGAGCACGCGACCTACGCGGACGACATCGAGGAGCGCGACGTCGTCAAGCGGGTCGGGCCCGGTGAGAACGCCGCCAACGTGATCGAGTCCTCGCCGAACCGGCGCAGCATCCGCATCTTCTCGCGCCCCGGCGCCCCAGTGGTGGCGGTCAACGACGGCGTGATCAAGCGCGTCGACGAGACGCCCGAGCTCGGGCGCTTCATCGTGCTCGAGGACGTCTACGGCAACCGCTACACCTACGCGCACCTCGGCGAGGTCGCCAGCCTCTATCCGGGTCCGAGCGAGGAGACCGGCCACACGGCGCGCACCGCGCGGGCGATCGCGGCCAACCCGCCGGCCGAC
>JBLNDU010000148.1:0-4263 GCA_050261935.1 Nocardioidaceae bacterium
CCCACAGCCGCGAGCGCGCGCCGCGCGGCCGCGGTAGGGCCGGTACGAGGAGTCGAGGCACGCCATCTCGCGCAGGAACTCGAGCGGCCCGATCCGAACGCGGCGGAACTTCGGCCCCGACCCGCCCGAGAACAACTCGCCGATCAGGATCGTGTCCCGGCCGTGGCCCGTGGAGCTGAGCGCGCGGTGGGCGGCGAGGTAGAGCTTGCGGTAGACCGACGGCGACAGCGGCGTCGTGCCGCGGAAGCGCTGCGGCTTGAGCCAGTTCGGCAGGTTCGGCTCGTTCCAGACCGACCAGAGGTCGACGCGCGGGCCGGCGGAGCCGTCGAAGTGCCGTCCCGCCGCGCGGACGAAGAGCTCGAACTCGCGCGTCTTCACGTTGTCGTTCTCACCGTTGCGGCTGGCCCAGCGGGGGACGCGGGGATGGCCGAACATGAGCCAGGGGCGCATGCCCTTGGCTCGGATGTCCGCCACGGCGGCGTCGTACGCCGCCCAGTTGTAGTCCCCCGGCCTGGACGGATCGCGAGGACGGTTGCGCGGCGCGATCAGCTGCCACTGCAGGTTGACCTTGACGACGGTCGCGCCGAGCCGCTGCATCTCGTCGAGCGTGGCGTTGCGGACGACGGAGTTCTGGGTGACGACGTGCCCGTCGTCCTGGAAGACGATGGCCTGGCGGGGGCTCGCGAAGGCGGGCGCCGCCAGCGCCAGCGACGCCAGCGTGGCGCCGGCAAGGAGAAGTGAGGTGAGCGTTCGCTTCATGTCAATCTGGTCGGGAGCGGGGTGAGGTCAGCCCTGGAACAAGCCCGGCGCCGCGAAAGTTGCGGTGCGGTCGGATGCTTTCACCGCCGCGGCGGAGCGCCTGCGGCGCACGGCGGCGGGAGGGCGTACCTTCGAGGGTAGACGAGCGCCCGGCGGCGCGGCGGCGGGGCGGGCTACGTCGGGGGCCGCACTAGCCTATGGCGCGTGCCGGCCCGCGCCACGCTCCTCGTCGTCCTCTGCCTCTCCGCCGCGCTGGCGGCGTGCGGCTCCGACTACGGCGACGGCTCGCCGCCGGCCCGGGCGGCCAACTGCATTCGCGACAAGGGCGTCGCCGCCAAGCGCGTCGGCGGTGATCGCATCGAGGTCGGCACCGAGCCGAACGGCCCCACAGTCGTCTTCCACCAGAGCCGTCAGGAGGCGGAGTCCAGGGTGATCGCGGGCCAGGCAGCCGGCGCGGAGGAGATCGAGCGGGCGCTCGTCTACCCGAACTCCGGCTCGGACCGCGTGCTGACGAAGGTCGAGACCTGCCTCGAGCGCGTGCTGGAGTGAGCGCCGCGGCGGTGGGTGTGCCCGCCGGCAACGCCTTCGACAAGGATGCGTCGCGCAACCCGGTGGCGCGGCGCCTCGTGTCGCGCTTCCGGGCCGACCTCGACGAGCTGTGGGAGCGCGCCGCGCCCGAGTCCGTGCTCGACGTGGGCTGCGGCGACGGCGCGCTCGCCTGGCGCTGGGCGAGCCGGCTCGGCGATCGGCCCGTCGTGGCGGTCGACCGGGACGACGCACGGCTGCGCGCGTCCTGGGCGGCGCGGCGGCGCGCCAACCTGGCCTTCCGGGCGGGCGACGCCTGCCGGCTCGAGTTCGGCGCCGACGAGTTCGACCTGGCGGCCGCCGTGGAGGTGCTCGAGCACGTGGCCGATCCTGACGCGGCGCTGGCCGAGCTGCGCCGAGTGGCGCGCCGCTGGCTGCTCGTCTCGGTGCCTCGCGAGCCGCTGTGGCGGGCGCTCAACGTCGCCCGCGGCGCGTACCTGCGCCGGCTCGGCGACACGCCCGGCCACCTGCATCACTGGTCGCGGCGGGCGTTCACGGCGCTCGTCTCGCGCTACGGCGCCGTCTCCGTGGCGCGCTCGCCCATCCCGTGGACAATGCTGCTTGTCCGGGTCGGCTGACCGATACGGCCGCGGCGCGGCGATCCTGTCGCTCGGGATCGGCGCCACCGGGCTGATCACCTTCGCCTACTTCTCCATCGCGAGCTACGTCCTCGACGACTCGGAGTACGGAAGCGTCACGCTGCTGTGGTCGACCGTGTTCGTCACGGTCGCGGTGCTCTATCGCCCGGTGGAGCAGCTCCTCTCGCGCACGATCGCCGAGCGCGAGGCGCGCGGGCGGTCCGGCACGGCGCACCTCGGCGTAGCTGCCACCATCCAGCTCGCGCTCGCGGCCGCTTTCCTCGTAGCGGCGCTCCTCCTGCGCGGGCCGCTCGAGGACGAGCTGCTCGGGGGCTCCTCGACGCTCTACTGGATCCTGATCGCGGCGGTGCTCGCCTACGCCGCGAGCTACTTCGCGCGCGGCTTCCTGGCCGGTCACCGCCGCTTCGCGCTCTACGGCGGGCTCGTGCTGCTCGAGTCGAGCTCGCGCTGCCTGTTCGCGCTCGTGGTGGCCGTGGGGCTAGCGGGCGGGCAGGACGCCGTGGCGCTCGGCATCGCGGTGGCACCGATCGCCTCGCTCGCGGTCGTGCCGTGGGCGCTCCGCCGGCGGCTCGCCGGCGAGCCGGCGGAAGCGGGCCGGGCGGCCGACCCCGCCGAGCTCACGCTCGCGCAGGGCGCCGGCTTCGCCGTGGCCGTGCTGCTCATCATGCTGGCGGAGCAGTCGATCCTGAACGCCGGGCCGCTGCTCGTGAAGGCCACGGAGGGCGACCGCGGCGCCGCCCTGGCCGGCTTCACGTTCAACGTGCTGCTGATCGCGCGCGCGCCGCTGCTCCTGTTCCAGGCCATCCAGACGTCGATCCTCCCCCACCTCACGCGCCTCCGGGCGAGCGGCGAGCACGACCCGTTTCGGCGCAGCGTGAACGTCACGCTCGGCGCGATCGCGGCGTTCGCCACCGTGGTCGCGCTCGCCATGCTCGCCGCGGGGCCGCTCGTGATGGAGCTCGTCTTCGGCGCCGACTTCGACTACGGGCGGGGGGGCCTCGTCCTCGTGGCGCTCGGGATGGGCCTGTACCTGTCGGCGGCGACGCTCAACCAGGCGCTGCTGGCCCGCGCCCGCACGCCGCAGGCCGCGGGCTGCTGGATCGCCGCCGCCGTCGCCTTCGTCGCCTTCCTGCTCGTGCCGATCGGCGACGACCGGGTGCTGCAGGTCGAGATCGGCTACCTGGGCGCCGCGCTCCTCCTGTGCGCGCTGCTCTACGGCGTCTACCAGCGCAGCTGGAGCCCGGCGGCGGGCGCGCGGCCGCTCAGATCGGCTCGAGCATCGAGCCGCCGCAGTTCCGGCACGTGACGTTGGCGGTGTCCGACATCCGCGCGATCGTGGAGTGCGAGCCGCAGTGGGGGCAGCCCGAGCGGAGCTCGAAGCGGCGCAGGCACTGAATGCAGCGGTAGCGTCCGGGGAGGTTCGTGGCGCGCAGGCCGTGCCGGCCGCATGCCGGGCACGAGAGTCCGTCGGTGAGCGTCGGCTGGGCCCCCACCGGCTCCTATTCTGCCTGGTGCCCCGGACCGCGCGCCGCGGAAGCCTGCCCTCGCAGGTTGGCGGCCACGCCTACTCCGCCCGGCGGGCCGGGAGGCCGAGCGCCGCGGCGTGCCCGCGCAGGTAGGCGGCCGCCGCCATCGGGCGACCTCCCGCCGGCTGCACCTCGAGCAGCTCGAGCGTCCCCCCGCCCGCCCCGTAGAGGAGCCGGTCGGCGCGCGCGTCGAGGGCGCCGTCGCCCGGCGACCGCTCGTCGACGACAGCGGCCCGCAGGACGCCGAGCCGCTCCCCGCGCGGCAGCGCGACCCACGTGCCCACGTGCGGCCGCAGGGCGCGGACGCGCCGCTCGAGCAGCCCCGGAGGGAGCGACGGGTCGAGGAAGCGGTCCGCCGGCCGGATCTTCTCCGCGTAGGTGACGCCCTCCGAGGGCTGCGGGACGTAGGGCGGACGGGCGTCCAGCGCCTCGACGAGCAGCTGGCCGCCGAGCGCGGCGAGCCGCGCCGACAGCGAGCCGTAGTCGTCGTCGGGGGCGATCGGCTCGCCGCGCCGCAGGCAGACCGGCCCCGCGTCGAGCTCGGCCACGAGCCGCATGATCGAGACGCCCGTCTCCGCGTCGCCCGCCTCTATCGCGCGCTCGACGGGCGCCGCCCCGCGCCAGCGCGGCAGCAGCGACGGATGCACGTTCACGAGCTCGTGGTCGCTCAGGAGCGGCTCCTCGATCAGGGCGCCGAACGCGCAGATGCAGACCACCTCGGGCCGCTCGGCCGCTATCCGCGCGCGCGCATCCACCCCGTTCACGCTTCCCGGCTGCATCAGCGCGATGCCGAG
>JBLNDU010000149.1:0-4672 GCA_050261935.1 Nocardioidaceae bacterium
CACCGACGGCGCGCAGGAGTTCGCCCGCGCCGTGGCGCGCGCGGTCGAGGTGCCGCTCCTGATCGACGCCGATGGAGTGACCGCGCACGCCGAGCGGCTCGAGTCGCTCACGGGACGGAGCGCGCGGACCGTCCTGACGCCGCACTCCGGCGAGCTTGGTCGGCTGCTCGGGGTGAGCGCGGCCGAGGTCGACGCGCACCGGCTCCGGAGCGCGCGCGAGGCCGCCGAGCGGAGCGGCGCGGTCGTGCTGCTCAAGGGCGACGACACGATCGTCGCAGTGCCCGGCGGCCCGGCGGCGGTCAGCCCCGGCGGCACGCCCGCGCTCGCCACCGCCGGCAGCGGCGACGTGCTGTCCGGCCTGATCGGGGCGCTGCTCGCGAAGGGGCTCGACGCGCTCGCCGCCGCGGCGCTCGGCATGCTCGCGCACGTCCGCGCCGGCGAGGCCGCCGCCCGGCGGCACGGCGCCGACCACGTGATCGCGGGCGACGTGATCGAGGCGCTGCCGGAGGGCCTCTCGGGCGTCTGATCGCGCGCGCGGCGTTCCAGATACGGTTGACCTCCGTGGCGACCCGAGTGCGAGACGTCATGGACGCCGACCCGTCCACGGTCACGGCCGACACCCCGATCGAGGAGGTGCTCCGCACGCTGCGCGAGAACGAGCTGCCGGGCGTGCCGGTGGTGGACGGGGACCGCCGCTGCGTCGGGATCATCACGGAGGCCGACCTCGTGCTGCCCGACCCCGAGGGCGACCTGCACATCCCGCACTACATCGAGCTGTTCGGCGGCACCATCTTCCTCGAGCCGCTCCGCCGCTTCGAGGAGCGCCTGCGCAAGGCGTTCGCCTCCACGGCGCGCGACATGATGACCGCGGATCCCGACACGATCGAGCCGGACGCGCCCGCGCGCGTGGCCGCCCGCGCGATCAGCGAGACCGGCCACAACCGCCTGCCGGTCGTCGAGCACGGGCGGCTCGTGGGCGTGGTCACGCGCGTCGACCTGCTCGCCCCCCTCGCGTCGGGTTGCGGGCGCGGGCGCTCGCCCGCGTCGACCTCGGCGCGATCGAGCGCAACTGCCGCCTGCTCCGCTCGCGGCTGCGGCGCGGGGCCGAGGTGTGCGCGGTCGTCAAGGCGGACGGCTACGGCCACGGCGCCGTCTGGGCGGCTAAGGCCGCGCTCGAGGGCGGCGCGAGCTGGCTCGCCGTCGCCACCGCGGACGAGGCCGCCGACCTGCGGCGCCACGGCATCGCCGGCCGCATCCTCGTGATGGGCGCCCTCACCTTCGAGGAGACGCGCACGGCGATCGAGGCCGACGCCGACCTCGTGGCCTGGTCTGACGGCTTCGTCGCCTACGTCGCCGAGCACGCCGTGCGCGGCGCGCGCCCGCCGCGCCTGCACGTGAAGCTCGACACGGGGATGGGCCGGCTCGGCACGAAGGACCCGCACGAGGCGCACGCCGTCGCCGACGCGGTCGCGGCCGACGCACGGCTCGAGCTGGCGGGCGTGATGACGCACTTCGCCACGGCCGACCAGGAGGGCGACGACCACTTCGCAGCCCAGCTCGCGCGCTTTGCGGCGTTCGCGGGCGAGCTGAAGGGGCGCCACCCGAACGTCGTAGCGCACGCCGCCAACAGCGCCGCCGTCTTCCGCGACCCGGCATCCCACTTCGACATGGCGCGCTGCGGGATCGCGATCTACGGCCTCGACCCGTTCGGGCGCGATCCCGCCAAGCGCGGGCTCGAGCCGGCGCTCGCGCTCGAGTCGTGGCTCGCGGCGGTCAAGCGCTTCGAGCCCGGCGAGAGCGCCGGCTACGGGCGCACCTGGCGCGCCGACGCCCCGACCTGGGTCGGCGTCGTGCCGATCGGCTACGGCGACGGCTGGCGGCGCGGCCTGTCGAACCGCGCGGAGCTGCTCGTGGGCGGCAGGCGGCGGCCGCTGGTGGGCACGATCAGCATGGACAACGTGACCGTGGACCTCGGCCCGGAGCCCGAAGCGCGCGTGGGCGATCCCGTCGTCCTGATCGGCGCGCAGGGCTCCGAGCGGATCCTCTGCGAGGAGGTCGCGGGGAGGCTCGGGACGATCAACTACGAGATCACCTGCGGGCTGTCGCCGCGCGTGCGGCGCCGCCACGCGCGGTGAGCGGGCTCGAGCGCGAGCCCGCCGTGGCCACCGCCCGCGCGGCGCTGCGCGGAGCCCCGCGCGCGTGGCTCGTCGGGGGGACGCTGCGCGACGCGCTGCTCGGGAGGCGGCTGCGCGACGTCGACCTGGCGGTCGAGGGCGACCCCGAGGCCGCGGCGCGGGCGGTGGCGCGCGCGGCCGGCGGCTCCGCCTTCCGGCTCTCGGAGCGGTTCGGCGCCTGGCGCGTGGTCGAGCGCGGGGACGTGGTCTACGACCTCTCGCCGCTCGCCGGCGAGACGATCGAGGCCGACCTCGCGCGCCGCGACTTCACGATCAACGCGATGGCGCGCGAGCTCACCGCGGGCGAGGCGCCGCTCGGCGCGCTGCTCGACCCGTTCGGCGGCCGCGCCGACCTCGAGCGGCGCACGCTGCGAGTGCTCGGCCCGGGCGCCTACGCGGACGACCCGCTGCGGCCGCTGCGGCTCGCCCGGCTCGTCGCCGAGCTCGGCTTCGCGCCCGACCCGGAGACGCGGCGCCTGACCGCGGCGGCCGCCGCGCGCGTGCCCTCCGCCTCGCCCGAGCGCGTGTTCGCCGAGCTGCGCCGCCTGATCGTGGCGCCCGGCGTGCTCGAGGGGCTCGTGCTCGCCGACGGCGCCGGCCTCCTGGCAGCCGTGCTGCCGGAGGTGGCGGCGCTGCACGGTGTCGAGCAGAGCGACTACCACCACCTCGACGTCTACGGCCACACGCTCGAGGTGGTCGCGCAGCAGGTGGCGCTCGAGGGGCGCCTCGAGGAGCTGTTCGGGACGCTCGCGCCGCGCCTGCGGGCGGTGCTGGACGAGCGGCTCGCGGACGAGCTGAGCCGCGGCGAGGCGCTCCGCCTGGGCGCGCTCCTCCACGACGTGGGCAAGCCCGCCACGCGCGGGAGGCGGCCCGACGGGCGCGTGACGTTCATCGGCCACGACGGCGTGGGCGGCGAGCTCGTGCGCGCGCTGTGCCGCCGCCTGCGCGCGAGCGAGCGGCTGGCCGCCTACCTCGAGGGCCTCACCCGCCACCACCTGCGGCTCGGCTTCATGGTGCACTCACGCCCGCTCCCGCGCGCCGAGGTCTACCGCTACCTGCGCGCCGCGAGCCCCGTCGAGGTCGAGGTCACGCTGCTCAGCTGCGCCGACCGGCTCGCCACGCGCGGCAGGGGCGCCGAGCGGGCGATCGCCCTGCACCTCGAGCTCGCCCGCGAGCTGATGGCCGAGGCGCTCGACTGGCGCGCGCGCGGGCCGCCGCGGCCGCCGCTGCGCGGCGACGAGCTCGCGCGCGCGCTCGGCATGGAGCCGGGGCGCGAGCTCGGCCGCCTGCTCGACGAGCTCGCCTGCGCGACCTTCAGCGGCGAGGTCGCCACGCAGCGTGAGGCGGTGGAGCTCGCGCGCCGCCTGCGCGACAATCCGCGCCCGTGATCGTCGATTGTGCGGTATATGACGAGGGGGCGCGGCGCGACGGCCGGCTGCCGATCGAGGACGCCTGCGAGGCCGGCCGCGAGGAGGGCGCCTTCGTGTGGATCGCCCTGCACGAGCCGACCGGCGCCGAGCTCGACGCGCTCCGGCGCGAGTTCAACCTGCACGAGCTCGCCGTCGAGGACGCGATGGAGGCGCACCAGCGGCCCAAGCTCGAGCTCTACGACGACATGCTGTTCGTCGTCGTCAAGACGGCCCACTACGTCGACCACGTGGAGGTCGTCGAGCACGGCGAGCTCCTGATCTTCCTCGGCGCGAGCTACGTCATCACGGTGCTCCACAGCGACGAGCCCTCGCTCCGCAACCTGCGCGCCGAGCTCGAGCAGGAGCCCGAGGCGCTGCGCCGCGGGCCGAGCGCGATCCTGCACGCCATCCTCGACCGCGTCGTCGACGACTACCAGCCCGCCATCGACGGCCTCGCCGTCGACATCGAGGAGGTCGAGTCGGAGGTCTTCTCCGAGTCGCGCTCGAACCCCGTCGAGCGGATCTACAAGCTGAAGCGCGAGGTGCTCGAGTTCCACCGCGCGGCGGCGCCGCTGATCGAGCCCGTCGAGCGCCTCGCGCGCGGTCATGTGGGCCTGCTGCACCCCGAGATCCGCGCCTACATGCGCGACGTCGACGACCACCTGATCCGCGTGCGCGAGCAGCTCGACGCGGAGCGCGACCTGCTCACGAGCATCCTCGAGGCGAACCTGACCCAGGTGAGCGTGCGCCAGAACGAGGACGTGCGCAGGATCTCCGCCTGGGTGGCGATCATCGCGGTGCCCACGATGATCGCCGGCATTTACGGCATGAACTTCGAGCACATGCCCGAGCTGCGCTCGAGCTTCGGCTATCCGGCAGCGCTGGCCATGATGCTGGTCGCCTGCACACTCCTGTACCGGTTCTTCAAGCGCTCCGGCTGGCTGTAGGCTGCGCGTTCGTGCCCGAGGACTGCACCTTCTGCAAGATCGCCTCCGGCGAGCTGCCGGCCCAGCTGGTCGAGGAGGACGAGCGCACGCTCGCCTTCCTGGACATCAACCCCTGGACCCGCGGGCACGCCCTCGTGATCCC
>JBLNDU010000150.1:0-5566 GCA_050261935.1 Nocardioidaceae bacterium
CCCTAGCCAACCGGCGCGGGCCGGCCGGAGCCGTCCCTAGAGGGCGAACGGCAGCTCGACCAGCTGCGCCGGGGCGCGTGACTCGCCTACCTGGACGGCGTCGCCGGGCGCGGCCTCGCGGCGCACGATCGCGAGCGCGATCGGACCCAGCGCCGGCGACACGCAGGCGGAGCCGATCCTGCCCACCTCGCGCTCGCCGAGCGCCACCGTGTCGCCGTGCACGGCGGGCTCGGTCAGGCGCAGGCCACGCAGACGGCGATTCGGCTTGCCCTTGTAATGCAGTCGCGCGACCGTCTCCTGCCCGACGTAGCAGCCCTTGGTGAAGCTCACGGCGCGGTCGTTCAGAGCCGCCTCCTCGGGAATCGTCTCCGCTCCCATGTCGAGCCCGAGCCGCGGCCTGCCCGACTCGATCCTCCGGCACTCGGCCACGTCCTCGGAGACCGCCTCCACGCCGAGCGCCGCCGTCACGTCGGCCGCCCGCTCGGCCGGGCAGACCACGTCGACGCCCAGGTGGGTGGCCACGTAGAGGCCGTGCTCGCCCTCCACCCAGGCGTGCTCGCGCTCGGGCGGGGCGACCTCTAGCGCGGCGCGCGCCTCCGGGCCTATCAGGGACAGGATGGAGCGCTCCTCGGTGACGTCCTCGAAGTTGACGTCGCGGCCCAGGCTGTAGGTCTCGATCGTGTGCACGAGCACCCGCCGGGCGATCGACTCCGAATCGAGCCAGTAGCCCTCGGACAGGCGCAGCGCGCGCATGTCGGCGCGCAGCTTGCCCTTGTGCGTCAGGAGGGCGGCATAGCAGCCCTCGCCGGGAGCGAGCGCCTCGACGTCGTTCGTCACCTGGCCCTGGAGGAAGTCGGCGGCCTCGCCGCCACGCACGGTGAGCTTCGCGCGGCTCGAGCGGTCCACGAGCCCGACGCCGGCCGTGACGAGCTCGTAGTCGCTCGTGACGATCACGGGCCGATTGTAGGGCACCGAGCGCGGCCGGTTTAGCCTTGCCTAAACCCTGCTTCAATGTCGGCATGACAAGCTCCGCTGGCGTGGGCGAGCACGACCTGTCGGTATCCGTGCAGGACTACGCGAAGGCCATCTACGCGCTCGCGCAGCGCACCGGCGGGTCCGTCTCGACCTCGGCGCTCGCGGAGCGCCTGGGCGTCTCCGCAGCGTCGGCCTCGGCCATGGTGAAGCGCCTGGGCGCGCTCGGGCTGGCGCGCCGCCGCCCGTACCGCGGCGTCACCCTGACGCCCGCCGGCGAGCGCGTGGCGCTCGAGGTGATCCGCCACCACCGGCTGCTCGAGCTGTACCTGGCCGAGGCGCTCGGGATGTCGTGGGACCGCGTCCACGAGGAGGCGGAAGTGCTCGAGCACGCGATCTCGCCCGAGCTGTCCGAGCTGATCGCGCACGCCCTCGGCGACCCGACGCGTGACCCGCACGGCGATCCGATCCCGTCGGCGGACGGCGAGCTGCACGACGAGCCGACGCGGGCGCTGGCCGAGCTCGAGCCGGGCGAGGGCGGCACGCTCGTGCGCGTCTCCGACTCCGACCCGGAGATGCTGCGCTACCTCTCGCGGCGCGGGATCAGCCCGGGCGACCGCTTCGAGGTGCTCGGGCGCGAGCCGTTCGACGGGCCGTTGTCGGTGCGCTTCGGCGACCGGGTGCACCGGCTCGGCGGGGCGCTGACGCGCGCGATGCGGACGGAGGCCGGGTGAGCGACGAGAGCGCCGAGGGCGCCGCCGCGGCGGCCACGGCGGCGACCGGCGCCTCCGTAGCGCTCGAGCCGAGCGGGCTACAGGCGCTGCGAGCGCGCGGCCGGCTGCGCACCACGCTCGCGCTGCTCGGGCCGGCCTTCGTGGCCGCGGTGGCCTACGTCGACCCCGGCAACTTCGCGACGAACCTCGCCGGCGGCGCGCAGTACGGCTACCTGCTGCTGTGGGTGATCGTCGCCTCGAACCTCATGGCGATGCTCGTGCAGTACCTGTCCGCCAAGGTCGGCATCGCCACCGATCGCAACCTCCCCGAGCTGTGCCGCGAGCACTTCCCGCGCCCCGTCGTGCTCGGCCTCTGGGTGCAGGCGGAGCTGATCGCCATGGCCACCGACCTCGCCGAGTTCGTGGGCGCGGCGATCGCGCTCAACCTGCTCTTCGACGTACCGCTGTTCGCTGCCGGGTTGATCACGGGCGCGGTCGCGTTCGGGATCCTCTCCCTCCAGACGCACGGCCACCGGCGCTTCGAGGCCACGATCGCGGGCCTGCTCGGCGTGATCCTGCTCGGCTTCGTATACGAGGTCCTTCACACGGGCGCGGATCCGGGCGGGGTCGCGGGCGGGTTCGTGCCCGGGTTCGCGGACACCGGCAGCGTCCTGATCGCCACCGGCATCCTCGGTGCGACCGTGATGCCGCACGTGATCTACCTGCACTCGGCCCTGACCCAGCAGCGCATCCGCCCGCGCGACGAGCGCGAGCGACGGCACATCCTGCGCTTCGAGCGGCTCGACGTGATGATCGCCATGGGCATCGCCGGCCTCGTGAACATGTCGATGCTGATCGTCGCCGCGTCGCTCTTCCACGGCGTGCTGGACGTCGACTCGATCGAGGGGGCTCACGCGGGCTTCGACTCGATGCTCGGCCCGGGCGCCGCGATCGCGTTCGGCATCGCGCTGCTCGCCTCGGGGCTGTCGAGCTCGAGCGTCGGCACCTACGCGGGGCAGGTCGTGATGCAGGGATTCATCCGTCGCTCCATCCCGCTGCCGCTCCGCCGGCTGGCGACGATGGCGCCCGCGCTGATCGTGCTCGGCATCGGCCTCGACCCGACGAAGTCGCTCGTCGTGAGCCAGGTCGTGCTCTCCTTCGGCATTCCGTTCGCGCTCGTCCCACTCGTGCTGCTCACCCGCCGGGCCGACGTGATGGGGTCGCTCGTGAACCGCGCGGCGACCACGCGGGCCGCCGCCTTCGTGGCGGTCGTGATCATCGCGCTCAACCTGTTCCTCCTCTGGCGGACGTTCCTCGGCTAGCGCCGCACGGGGCGCGGCGGCTCCTCAACGTCCGTCCTCGAGGCGGCCTCACGAGCGTCCCGGCGGCCGGAGCCGGTTCGGCTGCGCGGGTAGGGTTTCGGCCGTGCCGCTCGCGGATGAGTTCGGGCGCGTAGTGGACGCGCTTCCGCCGGATTGGACCCAGCTCGAGCTCGACCTGCGGATCGCCGACGAGACCCGCTACATCGAGGCGGCCACGCTGATGACGCAGATCAACGCGATGCCGTACTCGCAGCACGACTGGCACTGGCGCATCCGCTGCGCGCACGAGTTCGGGCACGCGGCCGCCGCCGAGACCGTGCGGGGAACGCTCGCGCTGCTCGACGAGCAGGGCATCGAGGGGGAGCTCGCGGTCCGCGAGGCGCGCTCGGGGCGGGTGGAGGTGACTCAGATGTGGGGCCGGCCCGACTCGGTCAGGCGCGAGTTCCGAGCGCGCCGCATGCAGTAGTGGCGCGCGTCGCGCTGATCTGCCCAGACCTGCTGTTCGGCTCGCGCGTCGAGGCCGCGCTGCGCTCGGCGGGCCATGAGGTGACGCGCGTGGGGCGGGGCGCGGACGCCGCCGGGGCGGCCGCGCTCGTCGTCGACCTCACGGTGGACCCGGAGGCGCGGATCGAGGCGTCGAGCGGCGCTGGCGGGGTGCCGCGCCTCGGCTTCTACTCGCACGTGGAGCAGGCGGTCCGCCGGCGCGCGATCGAGGCCGGCTTCGAGCGCGTCGTGCCGCGCTCGCGGATGGCCCGGGAGGGTCCGGCGCTGGTCGGGGCCCTGGTGCGCGACGCCCGCTCGAACTAGCCGCGGCGGAGCCCGGCCGGCGCGCCACTGCCTGTGGGCCGCGTGCGCCGGTGCGCGCATGGGAGGACGGTTCTCCTACCCGAGCGGTCGGGATTGTTTAGGGTGCCCTAATCACATGGCGACCAGAGGGGGAGACCAGATGAGGCGTACCGCTGCGTTGACGGTCGGCTGTGCCGTCGCCCTGGGTGCGGCGGCCTGCGGCGAGGACCGCGAGGGCCAGGTGGTCGTGAAGGGCGGCTCGACCGGCACGACGGCGACGACGCCCACGACGGCGGCCGGGGGCGCAGGAGTGCCGGCGGGCGTCGCGACCCAGTACCGCAAGATCGAGGAGGTGGCCGCAGAGGGGGGCGAGCGGACGGTCGGCCCCTGGCGCATCGCCTACATCGTCGAGCCCGCCGAGGGCTGGTTCGAGCCGCAGCGCGGCCGCCTGCGCTGGCGCCCGCCGGCGGCGGGTGAGACCAACCACATCGAGATAGTGCCGATCGAGGCGAAGACCGGCCGGGTCGTGCCGGACGTCCCGATCACGCTCGAGGTTCTGGACGACCGCGGGCGGCGCGTGGCACGCAAGCAGCTCGCCTTCTACTACTCGGACTTCTTCCATTACGCGAGCAACTTCGCGCTTCCGCGCAGCGGCAGGTACACGCTGCGCGCGACCGTCGGCGTCCCCGCGTTCCGCCGGCACGGCGAGGAGGCGGAGGGCCCGGCGCTGGCGCAGGGCGCGCGCGTGGAGTTCAGGGGGGTCCAGATCGACGTCGGCGAGTAGATGCGCGAGACGGTCTGCGTGACCGGCGGCCTCGGCTTCGTCGGGACGCGGCTCTGCGCGGCGCTCAACGAGCGCGGCTACGGGGTGATCTGCGTCGACAGGCTGAGCGGCCGCTACGCGCACGGCACGGGCGCGGACGCGGCGCGCCGCTTCACGTCCCGGCCGCGGATGCAGGTCGTCGTGGCCGACCTGGGGCGGCTCGACCTCGACCGCGAGCTCGCACGCGCCGGGGCGGTCGTTCACCTCGCCGCGCTTCCCGGCGTGCGCGCGCGCCACCCGCGGGCGAGCCTCATGGCCGACAACGTGCGGGCCACGGAGCGGCTCGTCGACTGGGCCGGCAGGCACGGCCGTCGGCTGGTGCTCGCGTCGAGCTCGTCCGTCTACGGCGACGCCGGCCGCGGGCCGACCTCCGAGCACGCGCCCAAGGCCCCGCGCAGCCCCTACGCGGCCAGCAAGCTCGCGGCCGAGCGGGCCTGCCTCGACGCGGCGCGCGGCGAGGGCGTCGACGCCGTCATCGCGCGGCTCTTCACCGTCTTCGGCCCCGGCCAGCGCCCCGACATGGCGCTCGCGCGCTGGATCGCGGCGCTCCGGAGGGACGAGGCGATCCCCTGGCACGTGCACCGCGGTGGGCGGCGCGAGCTCACGTACGTCGATGACGCGGCGCGTGGGTCGATGGCCGCGCTCGAGCGCGGCCATCGAGGCGAGGCGTACAACATCGCGGGCTCGGGCTCGTACTCGCTGGTCGCCGTGCGGCGCCTGATCGAAGCGCAGCTGGGCAGACGAGCGCGGCTGCTCGTGCGGCCGCCGTCCGCGGCGGAGGCCGTGCGGACGGCCGCCTGCGGGGCGAAGAGCGAGCGCGAGCTGGGCTATCGCCCGGCGTTCACGCTGGCCGAGGGGGTCCGCCGCCCGCTCGTTGCCGACCGGCCGCGCGCCGGGGGCGCGCCCGCCCCGCCGGCCCCCGCGCCCGAGGCGGCGGCGCTGGCGTCGAG
>JBLNDU010000151.1:0-6201 GCA_050261935.1 Nocardioidaceae bacterium
GGCGCCGTTCGGGCCGCCTGGCGGGCGTCCCTAGAGGAAGAACGAAGATGGCGCCGGACCCCGCCCGAACTCCCGGCGAAGCGCTGGTTGCAGCGGCGCGAGAGGCGAGCATGGCAAGGACGCAGAGAGGCCGCAGGGCGCCAGCCCGCGGCCGACCGAGGACGCCGCCAGGCGACGCCTATCGCGCCGCTGCTACCAGCGGTAGTGGGCGAAGGCCTGATTGGCCTTGGCCATCCGGAAGATGTCGTCCTTGCGCTTGAACGCGGCGCCCTGCTGCGACTGCGCGTCGGCGAGCTCGCCAGCGAGCCGCTCGGACATCGTGCGCTCGCGCCGGTTGCGCGAGAACTCGATCAGCCAGCGCACCGCGAGCGTTCGGGCGCGCTGCTGAGGGACCTCGACCGGGACCTGGTAGGTGGCGCCGCCGACGCGCCGTGAGCGGACCTCGAGCACCGGCGTGAGCTGCTTGATCGACTCCTCGAGCGCGGGCACGGGATCCTGGCTCGTCCGGCGCGAAAGGATGTCGAGCGCGTCGTAGACGATCCGCTCGGCGAGCGACTTCTTGCCGTCGACCATCACCTTGTTGATGACCTGCTGGACGAGCTTCGACCCGTAGATGGGATCCGGGTCGATCGGGCGGACCCCCGGCGATGCGCGGCGCGGCATCGCGCGCTACCTCGCCTTGGCGCCGTACTGCGAGCGCGCCTTCTTGCGGTCGCTCACGCCGGCGGCGTCGAGCGTGCCGCGCACGACCTTGTAGCGCACGCCCGGCAGGTCCTTGACGCGGCCGCCGCGCACGAGCACGACCGAGTGCTCCTGGAGGTTGTGGCCCTCTCCGGGGATGTAGGCCGTGATCTCCATCTGGTTCGTGAGGCGCACGCGGGCGACCTTCCGCAGCGCCGAGTTCGGCTTCTTGGGGGTGGTCGTGTAGACGCGCGTGCAGACGCCGCGTCGCTGCGGAGCGGCGATCCGCTTCTTGCGCCCCTGGCCGGACTTGAGTCCGGGGGTCGAGACCTTCTTCTTCGGCCTCGCCCGGCCCTTCCTCACGAGCTGGTTGATGCTTGGCATGCGGCGGCGGATGCTAGCAACGGGCGCGCGATCGCCCTCTCGGCCGGGTCGGCCGCCGCCGGTGCTCGAGGCGCCCGGAGCGCTCTCAGGCGGCCTGGCGGGCCGCCCGCAGCGGCGCCGGCGTGAGCGCGGCGGCGGCGATCACCATCGCGAACGCCAGCGACTGGACGACGATCCCGAGCGCGTCGCTCGGCATGGGGTCGCTGAAGACGATCAGGCCGCCCGCGATCGCGGAGACGTTGGCGGCGGCCGCCGTGAGCGTGATCACGGGCACCGCCTCGCCGACCTGGAGGCCGCGCGCGGAGGCGTAGAACGCGATCACGGACGCGACGAGCGCCGTGAGGAGCCAGGGCGAGAGGAGCCCTAGCAGCCCGCCGTCGACGACCTCGCCGGTGAGCGCCTTGATGGCCACGTCGGAGACGCCGAACAGGAGCCCGGCGGCCATCCCGAGCACCACGCCGTGGTGCTCGTGCGAGCCGAGCCGCGGCGAGAGGACGAGCAGCGTGCCGGTCCCGAGCAGCCCGGCCTCGAAGGCGATCATGCCCGCGACCGAGTAGCCCGAGTGGTCGCCGCCCGAGGCGGGCAGCGTCACGGCGAGCAGCGTGAGCCCGAGCGCGGTCAGCCCCACGCCGAGCCACTGGCGCCGGCCGACCGCGAACCCGAACACGCGCTCCGCGAGGACGGTGAGGAAGACGAGCCCGCCGGAGATGACGGCCTGGACGAGCGACAGCGGCGCGAGCGCGAGCGCCGCGACGTGCAGGCACCAGGCCCCCGTGGCCACGAGCATCCCGATCGCGAACCAGCTCGAACGGAACAGCCCCACGGCGCTCGCCACGGGGCGCTTGAGCTCGACCGCGGGGGCGGCGCAGGCGCCCCGGTGCTTCAGCAGGAAGCCGAGGTTGGTCGTCACGGCGCAGAGGAGCGCCAGCAGGATGCCGATCTGGAGTGTCAAGTGGTTCAGGAGAGGGAAGCGGCTTCCGTACCGCTGTTCGACCTAACGGCCGAGGAGCCTGCCGCCTAGGCTGCCACGTCGACCGTGAACGAAGGGTTACCCAGGCAACGAAGCGGCGAATCCCCGGAGAGGTTAGCGGCCAGGCCCATCCTGTTCGTCGACGTCGACGGCGTGATCAGCCTATTCGACCTCGCGGACTCGGCGAGGCCGCGCGGCGCGCTTCACTGGATCGATGGAGTAGAGCACTGTATCCCAGCCGAGCTCCCGATTCGGCTCGAGCGGCTGTCGCGGCGGTTCGAGCTGGTCTGGGCGACGGGCTGGGAGCACCGCGCGAACGAGCGGCTGGCGCCGCTCCTGGGGCTGGCCGAGCTCCCCACGCTGACCTTCGACGGTCCCGCGGTGTTCGGCACGGCACGCTGGAAGCTCGACGCGATCGGCGACTACGCCGGGCAGCGCCCGGCGGCGTGGGTCGACGACTCGCTCGACGGCGAGTGCCTCGAGTGGGCCAGGCGGCGCAGCGCCCCAACGCTCGTGATCAGGGCGGAGTCCGCGGTCGGCCTGACCGAGGCGCACGTGGACGAGCTCCTCAGCTGGGCCGACCGGTTCGACGGGCGCTGGGCGGGCGGCCGAGGCGCCGCATGAGCGGACCCCTCGGCCGCTGCGCGCGCCGGCCGCCCCCGCGTGGTCAGCCCACTCCGTCGCCGTCGCCGTCCGTCGGCAGGTCGGCCAGTTCGCCGAAGTCGCCCGCGTCACCCAGGCCGAAGCCCTCGATCTCGCCGCCGTCGGTCAGCCCGAGCTCGGCCGCGATGTCCGACTCCTCGAGCAGCCCGAGCTCGTCGGCGGGTCGCCGGATCGGCTCGGTCGGCTCTATCTCGAGGCGCCTGTAGCGCCGGAGCCCGGTGGCCGCCGGGATCAGCTTCCCGATGATCACGTTCTCCTTCAGCCCGAGCAACCGGTCGGTCTTGCCCTCGAGCGCGGCGTCCGTGAGCACCTTCGTCGTCTCCTGGAACGACGCCGCCGAGAGGAACGAGTCGGTTGCGAGCGACGCCTTCGTGATGCCCAAGATGATCTCCTCGAGCTGGGCCTCCTCGCTCCCGTTCGCGCGCAGCTCCGCGTTCACCCTCAGCATCTCGTTGCGGTCGACGAACTGGCCCGGCAGGTAGGTGGTGTCGCCCTTCTGGTCGACGCGGACCTTCTTCATCATCTGCCGCACGATGATCTCGATGTGCTTGTCGTCGATGTCCACGCCCTGGGACTTGTAGACCCGCTGGACCTCCCGGACGAGGTAGACCTCGGTCTCGGTCCGGCCGCGCACCTCGAGCATCTCGTGCGGGTAGATCGAGCCCTCGTTCAGCTGGGCGCCGCGCTCGATGTGCTGGCCCTGCTCGACGAGCAGGCGCGTGCGGCGCGGGAAGGAGAACGCCTGCTCCTGGCCCTCGTCGTCGGCCAGGATCACGCGGAGCGCCTTCTCCGTGTACTCGAGCGAGACCACGCCGCCGGCCGGTGACAGCTGCGCCAGCCCCTTGGGCTTGCGCGCCTCGAACAGCTCGACGACGCGCGGCAGGCCCTGGGTGATGTCGAGGCCGGCGACGCCGCCCGTGTGGAAGGTCCGCAGCGTGAGCTGCGTGCCGGGCTCGCCGATCGACTGCGCCGCGATGATGCCCACCGCGTCGCCGATGGCCACCAGCTTGCCGGTGGCCGGGGCACGGCCGTAGCAGGCCTGGCAGACGCCGGCCTCGGCCTCGCACTTGAGGACGGAGCGAACCGGCACCTTCACGTCCGGCTCGTCGCCGAGCGCCTCGCGGATCTCGGCGACCAGCTCGCCGGAGATGAGCGTGCCCTTCTCCGCCAGCACGCGGCCGCGCTTCGTGGCGATGTCGAGCGCCGCGAAGCGGCCCTCCACGTTGCCGTTGAAGGAGCCGTCCTCGGTGCGCAGGTCCATCTCGACGTACTCGCCCGTGCCGCAGTCCTCCTCGCGCACGATCACGTCCTGCGCCACGTCGACGAGTCGGCGCGTGAGGTAGCCGGAGTCCGCCGTGCGGAGCGCCGTGTCGGCGAGCCCCTTGCGCGCGCCGTGCGTCGAGATGAAGTACTCGAGCACGGTCAGGCCCTCCATGAAGTTGGCCTTGATCGGGCGCTCGATGATCTCGCCCTTCGGGTTGGCCATCAGGCCGCGCATGCCGGCGAGCTGGCGAATCTGCTTGAACGACC
Organism: Nocardioidaceae bacterium; assembly: GCA_050261935.1. Classification (GTDB taxonomy): domain Bacteria; phylum Actinomycetota; class Thermoleophilia; order Solirubrobacterales; family Thermoleophilaceae; genus JBLNDU01. The sequence continues at coordinate 4,229 of JBLNDU010000151.1, forward strand.
CGCGCGCGCCCGAGTTGGCCATCATGAAGATGGGGTTGAGCTCGCCGAGGTTGTCCTGCATCGCCTGGCCGACCTCGTCGGTCGCGGCCGTCCAGCGCTCGACGACCGCCTCGTGGCGCTCCTCCTGAGTGATCAGGCCGGTGTCGTACTGGTCCTGCACCTCGCCGACCTCGGCCTCGAAGCGATCGAGGATCTCCTCCTTGCGCGGCGGCACGACCACGTCGTTCTTCGAGATCGTGATGCCGGCCTGGGTCGCGAAGTGGAAGCCGAGCTCCTTAAAGGCGTCGAGCACCAGCGCCGTGGCGTAGGGCCCGTGGACGCGCACGAGCCGCTCGATCACCGCGCCCATGTCCTTCTTCTTGAGCGGGCGGTTGACGAACTCGTACGAGGAGGGGTCGTACTCCTCGCCGAGCGCGTCCTCGAGCGCGCGCTCGACCCGCTCGTTGAACATGATCCGGCCGACCGTCGTGAGCACGTGGTCGCCGTGGTGGCGGCGGCGGTACTCGGCGAGGTCGTGCAAGCGCACCTTTCCGCTCTCGTAGGAGAGCTCGGCCTCCTGCGCCGAGCGGAACACGTGCGGCCGGGGACCGTGCTGCGCCTCCTCCCAGCGGCCCTCGAACAGGATCTGCTCGTCCTCCTGGAGCTTGCCCTCGCCCGGCCCGTAGGTGAGGTAGTAGCCGCCGAGCACCATGTCCTGGGTCGGCGTGGCGAGCGGCGAGCCGTGCGCCGGGGAGAGGATGTTGTTGGCCGACAGCATCAGGATCCGCGCCTCGGCCTGCGCCTCGGCGGAGAGCGGCACGTGGACGGCCATCTGGTCGCCGTCGAAGTCGGCGTTGAACGCGTGGCAGACGAGCGGGTGGACCTGGATCGCCTTGCCCTCGACGAGCACCGGCTCGAAAGCCTGGAGCCCCAGGCGGTGGAGCGTCGGGGCGCGGTTGAGCAGCACCGGGTGCTCCTGGATGACCTCCTCGAGCACGTCCCAAACCTCGGGGATCATCGAGTCGACCATCTTCTTGGCCGCCTTGATGTTCTGCACCGACTTGCGCTCGACGAGCCGCGCCATGATGAACGGCTTGAACAGCTCGAGCGCCATGAGCTTGGGCAGCCCGGCCTGGTGGATCTTGAGCTCCGGCCCCGCCACGATCACCGAGCGGCCCGAGTAGTCCACCCGCTTGCCGAGCAGGTTCTGGCGGAAGCGACCCTGCTTGCCCTTGAGCATGTCCGACAGCGACTTGAGCGGGCGGTTGCCCGGCCCGGTGACCGGGCGGCCGCGGCGGCCGTTGTCGAACAGCGCGTCGACCGCCTCCTGCAGCATCCGCTTCTCGTTGTTGACGATGATCTCGGGCGCGCCGAGGTCGAGCAGCCGCTTGAGCCGGTTGTTGCGGTTGATCACGCGCCGGTAGAGGTCGTTGAGGTCGCTCGTGGCGAAGCGGCCGCCGTCGAGCTGCACCATCGGCCGCAGCTCCGGCGGGATCACGGGCACCGCCTCGAGCACCATGTCCTCGGGCCGGTTGTCGGAGTGGATGAAGGCCGAGACGACCTTGAGCCGCTTGACGGCGCGGCTCTGCTTCTGGCCCTTCGCGGTCTTGACCTGGTCCTCGAGCTTCTCGCGCTCGGCGTCGAGGTCGACCTGCTGCAGCAGGTCGCGCACGGCCTCCGCGCCCATGCCGCCGCGGAAGTACTCGCCGAAGCCGAACGGCGAGCCGAAGCGGTCCTTGAGCTCGCGGAAGAGCGTCTCATCGGCCACGACCTGCTTCTGGTCCATGGTCTGGAACAGCTCCCAGACCTGGCGCATCCGCTCGCCCGCGTCCTCGATGTAAGCCTCGGTGTCGGCGATGTCCGCCTCAAACTGCTTGCGGACCTCCTTCTCGAGCTTCTCGCGGTCCTCGTCGTTGAGCTTCTTGACGTTCACGTCGAGCGTGTCGGCCCAGAGGTGGTCGTCGTCCGAGAAGTCGGCTTGCCTGCCGGAGCGG
>JBLNDU010000152.1:0-5107 GCA_050261935.1 Nocardioidaceae bacterium
GCTCCCCCGAGGGCGGCCCGCGGGGGCGGAGGCGGCCGCGCCGCGAGCTCAGGCGGGCGTCACGTCGGCCCCGCGCGCCGCCTCGCTGGCGCGCAGGTAGGCCCGCTCGTAGCCCGCGGCGACGGGGTCCACGTCGAAGCGCTCGCAGGCGCTCGCCCGGCAGCGGGCCGGGTCGATCTCGTCGAGGCGGCCGACCGCCTCAGCCATGGCCTCCTCGTCGTCCACGAGGAAGCCGGTCTCGCCGTCGACCACCACCTCGGCGGCCGCGCCCTCGGGAAAGGCGATCACGGGCGTCCCGCAGGCGAGCGCCTCGGTCATCACGAGCCCGAACGGCTCGGGCCAGCGGATCGGCATCAGGAAGGCGCGCGCGCGTCCGAACAGCTCGAGCTTCCGCTCGCCGCCGACCTCGCCGACGTACGAGACCTGTTCGCCGTCGAGCTGCGGCTCGACCTCGCGCTCGAAGAACTCCTCCTCGCCCGGCTGGACGACGCCGCCCAGCACGAGCCGCACGCCCGCCCGGCGGGCGGCCGCGATCGCCCGCTGCGGCCCCTTCTCGTCGTTGAGGCGCCCGACCCACAGCAGGTAGTCGTCCTTTCGGGGGACGAAGGGGAAGTCGTCCACGACGATCGGGTTCGGCACGACGCCCGCGATGCGCAGCCCCTCCGGCGCCCGCTCGGCCTGGTACTCGCTGATCGCGATCGCCCAGGCCTTGTAGCCGTGGCGGCCGTAGAACGCGCCCGTCTCCTCGGTGAAGGGGTTGTGCAGCGTGTGGACGAGCGGGGTGGGCAGCCGGTTCGCGAAGGCGAAGGCCACGTAGCCGGCATGGTCGTGGACGATGTCGTAGGGCTCGCCGGCCGCGCTCGCCTCGTCGATGCCGTCGAAGACGGAGGCCACGTGGTCGGCCTCGAAGATCGAGAGCTGGATCTCGTCGGGGTGGGGCGCCTCGAGCACCGGGCGCACCTCCGCGTCGACGTCATCGCTCCCGGGCGAGGCGAACAGCGTGACGTGGTGCCCGCGCTTCGTGAGACCGCTGCAGAGCAGGTCGATCACCAGCTCCACGCCGCCGTAGCCGGGGGGCGGGATGGGGATCCAGGGCGGCGCGACCATCGCGATCCTGAGCGGCATGGGCTCGCTCTACCCGTCGGGGACGCCGGCGACGCAACCTCCGATGGCGGCCTGCCGCGCCGCGATGGCGCGGCACCGTGCAAAGGTGTGGTTCCCTTCCGCCATGGCGGAGCTGCCGGCTCGGCTCGAGCGCCGGTTGGAGGCGGTCCTGTTCGGCCTGGAGCGGGCCGGGGGAGGCGAGCGCGCCGAGACCACACGCGCACGCAGGCTGGTCGAGGACTGCTGTCGCCACGGCATCCACGTAGCGCTCGTCTGCGGCGAGGGCGTGGCCGAGGCGGACGCCCGGCTCGCCGCGCGACCGCCGGCCGACGCGCCGGGGCTGCTGCTGCTGCTCGCGCCGGACTCGCCGTCCGTGTTCCGGGTGGACGAGACGGGGCCGCGCGAGCTGCCCGCACGCGATCGGACGAGCTCGGTAGAGGCGGCGCTGGCGGAGCTCGGGCGGCTCGGAATCGGGCGCGGCGAGCTGGCGCTGGCCACCGACGGCGCGGCCCCCTCCGGCGCTCCCGCCGAGGGCGCGGTCGAGCTGGCCGGCGGGCTCGACGTCCTGGGGGCGGTGCTCGAGGACCAGCTCGCCCGCCGGGCCGACCCGCCCGAGCGCGACGTGCCGCCCTCCTGGGCGATCTCGGTGCCGGAGCTGCGCCCGGAGCGCGAGCGCGCGGACGAGGCGCAGCTCGAGTTCGGCGACGGGCGCGTGAGCGTGGCGGGCGCGCCGCTCGTTGAGCATCCGCGCGCGGAGCCGGGCGTCAAGGCGCCGGGGGTGTTCTTCAAGGAGGACTCGGGCACCGACCTCGTGCCGCTTCCCGACTGCAACCGGCTCGGGCTCGCGCACCGCGAGGGCATGGAGGTCTCGCGCACGCTCGACATGCGCGACGGCCTCCTCTACCAGCGCATCCGCGACGGGTCCCGCGAGCTGCGCGCCGTCACCTTCTGCTCGCTCGCCCGCCCCGGCACCGTGGTGCTGCGCGCCGCCGGTGACGAGGAGCTGATCGGGCACGGGGCGCCGCTGCGGATCCCGCGCGTCGGGGATCGGCCCGAGGACGTGTTCCCGGCGCTCGTGTACTGCTCGCTCGACCAGCCGGGCTACGTCGTGCTGCGCGACAGCGCCGAGCGCGCCGAGGTGGAGCCGGCCGAGTGGCGTCAGGTGATCGCCACGCGCGGAATGCCGGGCGGAGCGGTGGCGGCCGCGCGCCAGCTGCGCGTCGGCGGGCGCCTCGACCGCGTCACCGCGCACGCCCTCGACCAGCTCACGATGCCGCGCGACCGGCCCGCGCTCGCACGCCTCGAGGACGCCGAGGCCGCGGGCTACGCGCGCTTGCTGGCCGAGCAGCGCGAGGCCTGGGCCCGGCGCTGGGAGAGCTGCGACATCCGCATCGAGGGCGACGACGAGCTCCAGCACGCGGTCCGCTTCGCCATGTTCCACCTCATGGCGCTCGCCGCGAGCGAGGGCGACACCGCGGTCGGCGCGCGCGGCACGACGGGCCACGCCTACCGCGGCCACGTCTTCTGGGACGTCGAGTGCTTCGTGCTGCCCTTCTTCGCCGCCACGCACCCGCCCTCGGCGCGCTCCATGCTGCGCTACCGCGCGCGGCGGCTCGACGCCGCGAAGGCGAACGCCGCCTGGCACGGGTACGCCGGCGCGCGCTTCCCGTGGGAGTCCGCCGCCTCGGGTCACGAGGTCACGCCGCGCTGGATGGTCGACCACAACGGCGACTTCATCGAGGTCCTGACCGGCATGCTCGAGGAGCACGTCACCGCCGACGTCGCCTGGGCCGCCGGCCAGTACCTCGCCTGGACCGGCGACGAGGAGTTCGCGCGCGGCGACGGGATGGCGCTGCTCGTCGAGACGGCCCGCTACTGGGCCTCGCGCGTCGAGCGCGACCCCGACGGCAGCGGCCACCTCCGGGACGTGATCGGCCCCGACGAGTACCACGAGCACGTCGACGACAACGCGTACACGAACGTGATGGCGCGCTGGAACCTGCGCGCCGCCGCCGCTCACGCCGACCGCTACGGCGGCGGGGTCTCGGCCGACGAGCTCGAGCGCTGGCGCGAGCTGGCGGACGCGATCGTCGACAACTACCGTCCCGAGAGCGGGCTCTACGAGCAGTTCACCGGCTTCTTCGAGCTCGAGCCGGTGATCGCCGCGAGCCTCGCCGAGCGGCCGCTCTCGGCGACCCAGCTGGTCGGCTACGACCGCACCCACGCCGGCCAGTTCGTGAAGCAGACCGACGTGCTGATGCTCCACCTGAACGTGCCGGAGGAGACGGCGCCGGGCTCCTTCCTGCCCAACCTCGAGTTCTACGAGCCGCGCACGACCCACGAGAGCTCGCTCTCGCCGGGCTCGAGCGCCGAGGCGCTGGCGCGCGCGGGACGCCCCGACGAGGCGCTCCCGTGGCTGCGGACGAGCGCCTTCCTCGACCTGCCGGACCACCGGCCGGTCACGAAGCCCGGGCTGCACACCGCGGCGCTCGGCAACACCTGGCGGGCGGTGGCGTTCGGGCTGATGGGGCTGCGGCCGGAGGGCGACGCGCTGCGGGTCGACCCGCGGCTGCCGTCGAGTTGGGGGGCGCTCGAGCTGCGGGTCCGCTTCCGCGGCGCCATCGTGCGGCTCCGCGCCGAGGACGGCCGCCTGACGGTCCACGCGGACGCGCCCGTGCTGGTGGCCGTCGGAGACGGCGCGCCCGCCGCCGTTGACGCGGGCGAGCTGAGCGTCGGGCTGCGCTGAGCCTGCTGGGTCAGCAGCTCGCCGACGCGGGTGGCGCGGCCGCGCCGCTCGAGCGCTCGGCCGGGATCCGCGCGCTCCTGCTGGCGGAGCTCGAGCGCGGCATGGCCGAGCTCCGCCTGCCGCGCACGGGCTACCCCGACCCGATCGCGCTCGCCTTCGCGCCGCTCGAGCGCGCCGTCGCGGCGGCCTGCCCCGCGCCGCCCGAGCTGCGCGCCGACCCCGACGCCGCGAGCGAGCGCTCCGGCGTGCTGGTCGCCGCGGCCGTCGGCGCCCTCGTGGAGGCGCTCCACCCCGGCCCTCCCGAGCGGGCGGGCGACCTCCGCCTGCGCGCCGGGCGCAGCGACGGCGCGCTCGCCCTCGTGTATCCCGCGCCCGCCGGCGAGGAGCGCGACGCCGCCGAGCTCGCCAGGTGGGAGCTCGAGGAGCGGCTCAAGCGCATCGATCGGCTGCGCTGCGACGTGCACGTCGTGCCCGGTCACGCGCTCGACGTCGAGGACCTGCGCGCGCCGATCGGCGCGATCCACCCGCTGCGCGTGGCCGAGGCGCTCGCCCGGCTCGGCGGCATGCCCGCGGACGAGGACTCGCTCGAGCGCCACGAGGACGCGCTGCTCGCGCTGCTCGAGCCCGACGGCGGCGCCCCGGCGCGCGCGCACGCCGATCCGGAGCCCGTCCGCCGGGTCGCGCGCAGGATCCTCCAGCGCCTCGACGGGATGGGGAAGTGGGGCGGCTACCACACCGCCTTCGACCACCTGGCGCGCGGCTTCGCGGGCAACCAGAGGGCGCTCGCCTACGAGGTGGGCGAGCGGCTCGTGGAGGCGGGCCTGCTCCTCGAGAAGCCGAGCGTCGGTCAGCGCCACGTGCTGCTCAACCCGCGCCGCCGCGCCGACATCCGCGCCCTGCTCGAGCAGGGCACGTTGCCGCCCGACCTGCGCCTGCCCGAGCCGGGCTGATCGCCGGCCCCGCCCGCGCGCCGGCCACCTCGCGCCCGCGCCGGCCGAGGCGCGGCTGCGCCCGGGCTGCTCCGCCTATGCGCCGCCGACCTCGAGCCCGCGCGGGCCGACGCGCAGGCTGCGGTGCCCGGTTAGCAGCTCGCGGAGCTCGTTCCCGACCAGGTCGCGCCGCCAGCCCCGCTTCCTCGAGCAGCTCTTCGTGGCCCTTCGCCGAGCAGATCTCGTGACCGCCGTCCGCGGCGCTCACGGCGGCTTCATCCTCTCGCGCGACCCCAAGGACATCACCACGCTGCAGATCGTCGAGGCC
>JBLNDU010000153.1:0-6605 GCA_050261935.1 Nocardioidaceae bacterium
CCGTGGGTCCCCAGAACAGCACGAGCAGCACGACCGCTGCGACGACTCCATAGGTAACGCGCGCGTCACGCAGATACGGCGCGAGCTCCGACCGCAGACGCACCGCGACCCGGGCGGGCCCCGCCAGCCATGCCCCGGCTATCGCGAGCGCCCCGTAGGCAAGCACGGCCATCGCGGTGTCGAGCAGCAGCGAGGTCCCCACCCGCCACGCGTCCCGGATCGCCGGCTGCACCGCCGCGGTGCTCGCGAGCGCGTCAACCACCACCCCGCCGGCGAGCCTGCGCACCACGAGCGCCGCGCCGCCCGCCAAGACGAGCCCGACGCCGACATCACGCACGATCTCGCGGCGGTGCCCTCGCGCGAGCGCGACCGCCCCACCGAAACACGCGAACACACCGAACAGGAGGGCGAGCGTCAGCGGCTTGATCGCACGAGCAATCGACTGCACCATGCCCAGCTGGTCCGAGCGCAGCACCTCGATCGTCGCCGCCTCCGCCGGCAGCTTGTCGACCACGTCTCGGCGGGCGCCAACCCTCGCGGCCAGCTCCCCGAGCAACGTCTTGAGGTCGAGCGTCACCACGTCTCTATCAGTGGCCAGCAAGTCGCGTCGATTCTCGAGGACCACGTCCACCAGCAGCTCGTGCGCTCGGCGGTTCGCGTTCTCCCACGCCGCCTGCACACGGGGACGGTCGAGCGCCTCGCGCGCCACCCTCTCGGCGCTGCCCCGCAGAGCGCCCGCCACCGGACCGGCGAGCGCGTCGGCGCGATCGGGCAGCGCCGCCCGCAACTCGTCCTCGACATCGACGTTCGCGTACAGCTCATCGACCAGGAACCCCGCTACCGCGCTCTGCACGGCGGGCTCCTCGAGCAGCGCCGAGCTAGTTCTCGTCCACTCCTCCGTCTCGAGCGCCTGCCGGCTCACCCAGACCGCCACGACCGCCAACACGGCAAGCAGCGCCCCGATCACCACAAGGACCCGAGCAACAGTCAAGCGACGCATGTGAACCCCAGCGGCCCCAGCTGCTCAAGACAAGCACCGCGCAGCGCGACCGCGGAGCACGCGGCGCCACCCGCGCTCGCCCGACTCGCTCTCGCCGTTACCTGCATGGCGACTCAAGCTTCCGTCCGGACGGTGCTCCATCGGTCGCAGTTCGGTTGCGAAACGAGTGCAGCACGCCGACTCGGAGACCCGCGCCAAGGGCCGAGGACCATCAGCGCCGCACGAAGACGCGCGCCAGAGCCAGGATCGGGCGAACATCTCAGCCGCGACCTCGCACGACGCGCCCTCACGCGATCGTGCCCCTCCACCGTCATCGCCGCCACGGCTCCTCGGATCGAGGCACGGACGGCGGCTCGTCGGCCCGAGCTACGTCAGCAAGGAGTCACGCCCGGACGAACATCGCCCCCTTCCCCTCATCCGACGCCACAGGCGCACCTCCAGCTCACGTTCGCGTACCTCACGCTACGGCCTATCGCGTGCGGGGGGAGGCCTGTCCTGCCCTACGCGTGGCTTGCCCGCTGGGCAGGAGGGAGGAGTCGCCCGCTGCTGCGTCCCTGATGGGTTGGCGCGGTTCGCCGTATGGGTCGCGCCGGCACGCGATCGCACCGCACAGCGATCGCCTTCGTCCGCGGCTCTTCGCGGCAGCTCCCGGCCGCGCCGGCGCGCCGGCTCAGGGCACCGGCGTCGGCGCGCCGGCCATCCAGGCCTCGAACCAGCGCCCCGTCCGCCGGGTGACCACCGCCGCCTTCTCGCCGTAGAGCCGTCGGCCGATCGCGATCGCGTCGGCCAGCAGCTTCGCACGGCGGCGCGCGACCGCCTCGTCGAGCGACTCGGGCGAGTCGAGCCGCAGCTCGCCGGCGCGCTCGTGCGCCCAGTCGCGCAGCACGACGAGGTCGTGGTCGTCCCCGAGCCGCTCCGACAGCACGTGCGCCTCGTGCGCGAGCGCCTCCATCGGCGCGGGCCAGAGGTCGCGCAGGATCGTCAGGTGGTACCAGTGGTCCTTCACACGCTTGCGCCAGTCGTGCAGCCGCTCCGGGCTCGGGTCGCGGAGCGCGGCGCGGTAGCGGTTGCGGCCCTGGGCGTAGACGCGGCGCAGGCCCGGCTCGATCGCCGCGAAGCCCTCGCCCTCGAGCGGCCAGCCGGCGACCGCCTCGCGCGCCTCGGCGAGCTCCGCCGCGACCTGCTGCCTCGACGCGTCGACGCCGCCGCCCGACTCCGCCTCGAGCCTGGCCCGGTGGGCGCGCAGCGCGGCGCGGAGACGCCGGGCCGCGCCGCGCTCGACGCCCTCGAGCGACCCCAGCGCGGCGAGCATCACGTCGGCGTCGCGCACGTCCGAGAGCCTGCGCGCCGCGTCCCGGAAGCGGGCGTTCTCGCGCGCGTAGAGCGGCTCGCCGAGCTGCGGACGCACGAGTCGCAGCAGGGCGCGCAGCTTCTTCATGTCCTTGCGCGCCTCGTGCACCGCCTCCTCGGGGGAGCTGCCGCTGGCGCCCGACAGCTCGTCTAGCGCGTGCTCGATCCGGCCGCGCGCCATGCGCGCGACCTCGGCGCCGATCGGTTGCCCGTGATCGAGCCGGTACTTGCGCGATTGGGCGCCGGACTGCTTGCCCGGCGCGGCGCCGTCGTGCCGCGATCGGTCGGCCGCCCCGGCCGCGGCGCGCTTGGGTGGCGAGGCCGATGCCGCCGCGCGCTTGGGCCGCGCGCCATCGGTCGCGGCCCGCTTCGGCGGCGAGCCGCCCGCGCCTGCCTTGCTCGCATCCATAGTCGTGTTCTACCTGTGCGGCGGCCCGGCCAAACGGCAGCTCAGCCCCGCTCGAGCAGCCGCGCCGCGGCCGAGGCGGGATCGAGCCGCCGCGCCACCACCTCGTCGAGCAGCTCCTGGACCTCGGGGTCGTCGGCCAGCGAGGCCTCGAGCCGGCGCCGCAGGCGGACCGTGGCGAGCGCGAGCACCTCGTTCATGAGGTTACTGCGGCGGCGCAGCGCGAGCGTGCCCTCCTCCTCGATCACCTCGTGGTGGCGCCCGATCGCGTCCGCCAGCTCCTCGATCCCCTCGCCGCGCGCCGCCTCGGTCTTCAGGATCGGCACCCGCCAGCCCTCCTGCGGCCCGAGCGACAGCACGCCGCGGATCTCGCGCACCATCGTGTCGGTCAGCGGATGGTCGGCCTTGTTGACCACGATCACGTCGGGGATCTCCATGATCCCGGCCTTGAGGGCCTGGATCGAGTCGCCCGAGCCCGGGATCAGCACGAGCACCACCGTGTCGGCGTGGTCGATGATGTCCACCTCGGCCTGGCCGACCCCGACCGTCTCCAGGAACACGTCGTCCTTGCCCGAGGCGTCCATCAAGAGCGCGGCCTGCAGCGCCGCCTCGCTGAGCCCGCCGAGGGAGCCGCGGGTGGCCATCGAGCGGATGAAGACGCCCGGGTCGAGGAAGTGATCGGTCAGCCGGATCCGGTCGCCGAGCAGGGCGCCGTGCGTGAACGGCGAGCTCGGATCGATCGACAGCACGGCGACCCCGCGATCCTCGGCGCGAGCCTGCTCCACCAGGCGCCCGATCAGCGTCGACTTGCCGGCGCCCGGCGGGCCCGTCAAGCCCACGACGCGCGCCCCGCCGGTGCTCGGGTAGATCTCGCGCACGAGCGCCCAGCCCTCCGGGTCGTCGTTCTCGACGAGCGTGATCGCGCGCGCGAGCGCTCGCCTGTCGCCGTCGAGCAGTCGCTGGGCCAGATCGGCTGCGGTGCGTCCCGGGGCGGCCATGCGGCGGCGAATCCTACGGCGCGAGCGGGGCGCTCACTCGTAGGCGAGCGCGCGCAGGACGTCGAGCCGCGCAGCTCGGCGGGCCGGGCCGATCGCCGCGACCACGCCGGCGAACGCCGCGAGCACGAGCAGCGCGAGCAGCGTCCCGATCGGATAGGAGAGCGTGAAGCCCTCGTCCGCCAGCGGGCGCGACACGAGCGCGGCGAAGACGACGCCCAGCACGGTGCCGAGCAGCGCGCCGATCAGGGCGGTGATCACGGCCTCGTAGCGGATCATCGTGCGCACCTGGCGGCGTGACATCCCCACGGCTCGCAGCATCCCGAGCTCGCGCGTGCGCTCGTAGATCGACAGCCCGAGCGTGTTGACGATCCCGAACAGCGACACGATCACGGCGAGCGACAGCAGCGCGTAGATCAGGCCGAGGAGCTGGTTCACCTGCCTCGCCTGGCGGTCCTTGAGCTGCTGCTGGTTGAGCACGTCCGCCGTCGGGAAGGCCCGTCCGATCGCCTGGTCGACGCGCCGCCGCACCGCTGACGGCGAGGCGCCCGGCGCGACCTTCACGAACGCCAACGAGTCGAGCGTCGCGCCGAAGTCCGCAGCGAGCGCGGCCTGCGTGATCGTGAAGTCGCCGAGCAGGTCGGCGTTGTCCTCGACCGTGCCGCGGACGACGAACGAGACATGCCGGCCTGTAGGCGTGAAGGCGCGGATGCGACTGCCCACGTCGAAGCCGTGCGAGCTCGCCCAGGCGTCGTCGACGATGGCGCCGCGGTCGCCGAGACGGCGGAGGGTCGCGGGCGAGCCCTCCTGCCAGTCGAGCGACGCGACGCGCCCGAAGCTGCGCGGGTCGACGCCCGACACGCGCCTGTCGCCGCTCACCCCACGCACGTTCGCCGCGCTGAAGCGCAGCGTGGACACGGTGCCCACGCCGTCGACGCGGCGCAGCGCGGCGGCGACCGCGTTGGGGATGGGCGAGAAGCCGTCGGTGTGCTGCACGACGAGGTCGCCCTGGAAGTTGCGGTCGATCGCCTTGTCGACCGACCCCTTGATGCCGGCCGCGAAGACCGTGACGAACACCACCACGGCGAGCCCGATCATGAGGGCGGCCGCCGTCGTGGCGGTGCGGCCGGGCTTGCGCAGCGCGTTCTCTCGCGCCAGCCGGCCGGTCAGGCCGCGCAGGCGCTCGAGCGGCCAGCCGGCCACGGAGGCGAGCGGCCTCACGAGCCGCGGGCTGAGCAGCGACACGCCGAGCAGCACGATTGCGGCGCCGCCGCCGAGCAGGCCGGCGGCCGCGCCCGAGTCGTCGATCCCGGCGAACAGCCCGATGCACGTGAGCGCCGCGCCCAGCGCGGTCAGCCCTAGCGCCACCGCGGTGACGAGCGTCCGCTGCGCGGCCCCGCCCTCGATCTCGGCCTGGGTGAGCGCCTCGATCGGCGACACGCGCGTCGCCCGCCAGGCGGGCACGAGCGCGGCGAGCGCGGTGACGACCAGCCCGACGAGCAGCGAGACGATCACGGTGCGGGTGGCGATCACGGCCCCCGTCGTCGGAAGGTCTATCCCGATGCCCTCGAACAGCGCGTTGATCGCCTTCGCGAGTCCGACCCCGCCGGCGAGACCGAGCAAGGAGCCCACCAGGCCGACCGCGAGCGCCTCGAGCAGCACCGAGCTGAGCACCTGACGGCGGCTCGCGCCGAGCGTGCGCAGCATGCCGAACTCGCGAACGCGCTGGGCCACGGTGATCGAGAAGGTGTTGAAGATCAGGAACGCCCCGACGAACAGCGACACGCCCGCGAACACGAGCAGGGCCGTTCGCAGGAAGCCGAGGTCGCTCGCGATCTCCTTCGACTGCCGCGCGGCACTCTCGTCGGCCGTCTCGACGCGCACGTCGCCCGGCAGCGCGGCGGCGATCCGGTTGCGCAGCTCTCCGGGCCCCACGTCGTCCTCCGCCCGCACGTAGAGCTCGTTCAGGTGGCCGCCCCGGTCGGTGATGCGCACGGCCTCCGGGAAGGTGAGCTCGGCGAACGTCGTGCCGCCGAACGAGGCGTTGCCGAGCTTCGAGATGCCCACGACGCGGTAGAAGCGCACGGGCCGTTCGGCCGCGACGCCGATCCGATCGCCGAGCTCGATGCCCTCGCGCCGCGCCGACGGGTTGTCTAGCGCCACCTCGTCCGCCGTGCGCGGCGGCCGGCCCTTCACGTAGCTCAGCGGGTTGAACGGCTTCCGGACAGTCGACGAGACGATCGCGGGCGAGAGCTGCGCGCCGAGCTGCTCACCCCCGCGGTCGACGAGCCGCCCTGAGTAGCTGAACACGGAGCCGGCGGCGTCCGCCACCCCCGGCACGCGGCGCACGCGGCCCAGGTAGGCGGCGGGGAACGGCGGCGGCTCGCGGTCCTGCTGCTTCACGCGCTCGCGCGGCGTGACCACGACGTCGGTGGTCCGGTAGGAGAGCTTGAAGAGCTCGTCGAAGGCGTGGTTGATCGTGTCCGTGAGCACGTAGGTGCCGGCGATCAGCGCGACGCCGATCAGCACGGCGACCGTCGTCAGCAGCGCGCGCAGGCGGCGCGCCATGAGCCCCCTGAGGGCGAGCTTCGCCACCTAGGCGCCCACTAGGCGACGGCCTTCATCAGCTCGATCACCTCGTCGGCGCTCCCGACCTGCCCGTCGTGCACGATCCGCCCGTCGCGCAGCACGACGAGCCGATCGGCGTAGGAGGCCGCCTCGGGGTCGTGCGTAACCATCACCGCCGTCTGACCGAACTCGTCGACCGCCTGGCGCAGCAGCTGCAGGATCTCGCCGCTCGCCTTCGAGTCGAGGTTGCCGGTCGGCTCGTCGGCGAAGACGACCTTGGGCCGCG
>JBLNDU010000154.1:0-6069 GCA_050261935.1 Nocardioidaceae bacterium
ACGAGCTCGACGGCTTCGTGCTGCTGGCGGGCAGCGAGGTGAACGTGCATCCCGACGGCTCGCTCGACTACGACGACGAGCTGCTCGCGGAGCTCGACTGGGTCGTCGCCTCCGTGCACACGTCGTTCCGGATGGCCGAGGCGGAGATGACGGCGCGCATGGTGCACGCGATCGAGCACCCGCTCGTGGACGCGATCGGGCACCCGACCGGCAGGCTGATCGAGCGCCGCCGCCCGTACGCGCTCGATGTCGACCGCGTGATCGAGGCCGCCGCCCGGACCGGCACGTTCCTCGAGATCAACGGGAACCCGGACCGCCGCGACCTGGACGACGTGCTCGCGCGCGCGGCGGCCGAGGCCGGCGTCACGCTTCTGCTGAGCTCGGACGCGCACGGGGTCGAGACGCTGGCGAACCTGCGCTGGGCGCTCGCCACGGCGCGGCGGGCGTGGCTGACGCCCGAGTGGGTGGCCAACGCCCGGCCCTGGCGGGAGCTCGACCGGCTGCGCAAGCGCGGCCGCTCGCGCTGACGGGGGCCGGGCGCGCATCCGGCTCCGGAGCGGCGGCTCGCGGTGGCGGAGCGGCGCCCGCTCGCGCTACAGCGGCACCGGCTCCTTGTCCTTCGCGGGCGGCTCCAGCTTGCGCAGACCGGGCAGGCGCAGGAGCTTCGGCGCGCCGAAGGGCGACGAGCGGTCGAACCAGAACTCGAACCCGTCGCGCCCCTCGATCGCCTCGACGGCCGACGACTGGCGCCGCCAGGTGAGAGCCACGGCGAGCGCGTAGCCCGTCGCGATCACGGGGACCTGAGGCAGGAAGAACCCGACCGCGCCGGAGGCGATCGCCACCACCGCCAGCGGCCACAGGCGGCTGAACAGCACCGCGCCCGGCTCGAGCTCGGGGAGCGCAGTGGTGGTGCGCGCGGAGGCGAGCAGGCGGGCGATGCCCGGCGTGGCGGCAGGCCGCCGTCCGAGCCACAGCCCGAGCAGCGCCGCGCCGACCCACCAGCCGAGCGCAACGTAGGTGAGCGTCGGATCGTCGTCGCTCGTCAGGCCCACCAGCGACACGGCGGCCAGCGCCGTGGCCGCCGCCCCGAACAGCAGCACCGCCATGCGCAGGAAGTCGCGGAACCTCATCGCGCGCCCAGGGCCTACGCCTCCGCGAGCAGCTCCAGCACGCGCGTGAAGCCGCCGACGCCGTCCACCACCAGGTCGGCGCGCTCGACGATCGCCGCCGGACCCTCCTGCGAGCGCACGCCGACGCGCACGGCGGCATCGAGCTCGCCCTCCGCCAGGAGCGCGTCGAGGGCGTCGAAGGCGTCGAGGTCGGTGGCGTCGTCGCCGCCGAACATGGCCGCGCGCGCGCTCGCCCTCGCCACGAGCTCGCGCACCGCCCGCCCCTTGTCGACCGGCACGGGCGGGCGGATCTCGAGCACCTTGCGCCCCCAGTGGGTGGCGAGCCCGGCCGCCTCGGCCTCGCCCGCGACGTCCTCGAGATGGGCGCGGGCGGAGTCCTCGTCGGGCACGCCGCGCCAGTGGAGCGCCACGATCGGCCCCTTGTCCTCAGTCCGCACGCGGAGCGCCCGGAGCGCGCCGGTCTGACGCTCGGAGACGAACCGCTTCACGCGCGCCTCCCAGCCCTTGAAGTCGGGCATCAGGCGGGGCTGCGACATGCCCGGCTCGAGCAGCTCGGCGCCGTGCGAGCCCGCGTAGGCGATGCGGCCGACGCCGACCAGGCGGCGCGCCTCGGTGGCCGGCCGACCCGACACGCAGGCCACGAGCCCGTAGCGGCGACCGAGCCTTCCGAGCAGCACCGATACCTCCTCGCGCACGTGCGCCTCGTCGGCGCGGCGCACGATCGGCGCCAGCGTGCCGTCCACGTCGCACAGGATCGCCGCCCGTGAGGGGTCCGCGGTGAGCGGGCGCAGGCCCTCGAGCAGCGCTGCTGCCGTCGACGCTGACACCCCGCGTAGTATGCCCGCCGGTGTCGTCCGCGCTCACCCGCCTGGCCGTGATCGCCACCGCGGCGGGCGCCTTCAGCGGCCTGTTCGGGGTCGGCGGCGGCACCGTCATCGTGCCGCTGCTCGTGCTCTGGTGCGCGTACGAGGAGCGCGAGGCGACCGGCACGTCGCTGGCGGCGATCATCGTCATCGCCGCCGTGGCGGTGTCGCTGCAGGCGCTCTACGGCAACGTCAGGCCGGTGCCGGGCATCCTCCTCGGAGTGCCCGCCGTGGCGGGCGTCGTCGCCGGCACGGCGCTCCAGCAGCGCGTGCCGTCGTACGCGGTGTCGGGCGTGTTCGCCGTCCTCCTCGTGATCTCCGCCTGCGTCCTCGTCCTCTGAATGGACGCCGGCGAGCTCGCAGGCGCGCTCTCGCTGGGCTTCGCCGCAGGGCTCGCCAGCGGGATGGTCGGGATCGGCGGCGGTGTCCTGTTCGTGCCCGCGCTCGTGATCTTCCTGGGCCAGTCGCAGCTCGAGGCGCAGGCCACCTCCCTGCTCGCGATCGTGATCGTGTCGGTAGTGGGCGTCTGGCGCCAGCGGCGCTACGGCAACGTGCGGCTGCGCGACGGGCTCGTGATCGGGGCGCTGTCGCCCGCCGGAGCGGGGCTCGGCACGGTCGTCTCCAACGCCGTCCCCGAGCGCGGGCTGGCGCTGTCGTTCGCCGCCGTGCAGGTCTTCTTCGCCTGGCGGCTGGCGCGCCGGGCGGTGCGCGGGCGGGCGGAGCAGGCGGCGCGCCGGCGCTCGGGCGAGGCGGTCGGCGAGCCGTGAAGCTTCCCTCGGCCTCGCCGCTTCGCTAGCGTCCCTGCTCGGTGACGATCCTCGAGGTGGAGAGCGAGGAGCGCAACGGGCTCGTCCACGTCGCGCTGCGCGGCGAGCTCGACCTCTCGACGGTGGGCAAGGTGCAGGAGGAGCTGCGCCGCGTCGAGGCGGCACGGCCGCCGCTCGTCGTCCTCGACCTGTCGCGCCTCACGTTCCTCGACTCGACCGGCCTGCGCTGCGTGGTCACGGCGGCCGAGCGCGCGAAGGGGGAGGAGCGGCGGCTGGTCGTGGTGCGGGGCCCCGACCCCGTGCAGCGGGTGTTCTCGATCACCCGGCTCGAGGACCGGCTCGAGATGGTGGACGACGCCTCGGCCGTCGAGTCGAGCGGCTGAGGCGGCGTCCCGTGGGCAAGCGGATACTCGTCCTGGTGTCGGAGGCGGTCTCGGGCGCCGCGCTTAAGAGCGCCGTCGGCGCCGACGAGGCGGAGGCCGCCGAGGTGCTCGTCGTGGCGCCCGCGCTGACCAGCAAGCTCAGGTTCTGGACCTCGGACAGCGACGAGGCGATCGAGCGCGCCGAGCAGGTGCAGGAGGAGACGGTCGAGCGGATGGCGGAGGAGGGGATCGATGCCGCTGGCGACACGGGGGAGTCGGATCCCCTGCTCGCGCTCCAGGACGCGCTTCAGACCTACGCGGCCGACGAGATCGTGCTGTTCACCCACCCGGGCGGCAAGCGCAACTGGCTCGAGGAGGGCGTCGTCGAGGAGGCGCGGGAGCGCTTCGACGTCCCCGTACGGCACATGGAGGTCGGGCCGGCCTGAGCCCGGCGGCGCCGCTCAGTGCGGTGCCGCGCGCTCGCCGACGTCGACCCTGACCGGGTCGGGCGGCAGCGGCACGTCAGGCGTGCGCGAGAGTCCCGCCGCCGCGATCACGAGGTGGATCCCGGGGGCGAAGGTCGGCCGCCGCTCGCTGACGCCGGCGGCGACGTATTCCTGGCGCTCCTCGAGCAGCGCGAGGATGGAGCGGCAGATCGGCGCCTGCGGCGCGTCGTCGCCCACCTCGCAGGCGAGCGCCGCGAGCGCGAGCGGCTCCTCCGGCTCCCCGCTTCGGAACATCCGGCCGAGCGCCATCATGAGAAAGGCGGAGACGCGATCGAGGAGAGCGTCGCGCGAGAGCCGCTCCGTCCCGGGCGGCGGACCGACGTCGAGCGGCTCGTCCCCGGCCACGATGCGCTCCAGCTGCCGGCCCGCGACCTGACGCGCGGCGTCCGCCGTCAGTCCCGCCTGCAGCGCGTAGCGCAGGGTCATCGTCGCGGAGAAGGTGGGCGTGCCGTAGGGCGTGTCGCTGCCGAAGAGGATCTGCCCGGGCGGCACGAGCGCGAACAGGGCGAGCAGGTCGGCGGGCGACGACCAGGCCGTGTCGAAGAACAGGTTCGGGTGGTCGGGTGCCTCGCGCCAGATCCAGGCGAGGTCGCAGATTCCAGCGTGGGCCAGGATCAGGCGCGCGTCCGGGAAGCGCGCGCAGAGCTCGAGCGCGTCGCGGCCGAGCGCCGGGATCCCGCGGCCGGCGTGGCAGAGGATCGGCAGCCGGCGCTCGTGCGCGAGCGCGAACAGCCCCGGCAGAGCCGGATGCTCGAGCGTGAAGCGCTCGGCGCGCGGGTGGAGCTTGATGCCGCGGGCGCCGGCGCCTAGCGCGCGCTCGGCCTCCGCGAGCGGGTCGGCGTGCGGGTCGACCCGGCAGAAGGGCACGAGCCGACCGTCCGAGGCGGCCGCGGCGGCGATCACGCGGTCGTTGGCGGCCGGGTAGCCGGCCGGCTCGTGGAGCGGGAACACGAGCGCGCGCGCCCCGGCGAGCTCGAGCGCCTCCTTCAGCTCGCCGGGCGAGCAGCGAAAGCCATCCGGATCGTCCTCGCCGATGTGGGTGTGGGCGTCGAACAGCGAGAGCCCCGGCAGCTCGGCGCGGATGCGCTCGAGCCAGGGCAGCAGGAGCTCGTCGACGAGCACGCTCCCCACCCTACTGTCGGGTCGTGGCGAGCTCCGGCGCGGCGGGCGGCGATAGAATGACGGTCGTCAATCGCGAATCGGGCGTCCTGATCGGCGCCCCGTCTGCGCGACGAGCGAGTCGACTTTGCCTCCCGCCCCGGCTCGCTTCCCGGTATGAGCACCATCGCCGACAGCCCGCTGCTGGACGAGCCCATCCTCCGCCGTCACTTCGACGGTCGGCCGGTCGAGCTGCTCGGGCTCGACACCGTGCTCGCCGACCTCCACCAGCTCGGCCGCGTCACGCTCAGCGTGGGCTCCGAGCCGCGTCGGACCGGCGCGGTCGCCCGCTTTCGCTGCCGGCTGCGGCTGCGCGGCACGAACGGCGAGTGCTCGGCGAGCGCTTCGAGCAGCCTCGAGGCAGCGCTCCGCTGCCTGCTGCGCGCCCTCGCCGAGCTCGAGGCCTACGGCGCCGCGGGCGTCGAGGCGCTCGAGCGCCACGCGCACGCGGAGAGCTCGGCGGCGGGCCGCGAGGCCGAGGCGGGCCTGCGCACGCTGGACGCCTTCCTGGCGCACCGCGCGCCCGCGCGCCGCGCCGGCAGCGTCCCGTAGGCTCGCCCGCCCGGACCGCCTAGGCTTCCGGGGCGAGGACCGGACGTACACGCCGAGCTGGAGGAGAGCGTGAGGCTCGAGGGCATCCACCACATCACCGCGATCACGGGCGACGCGCCGCGCAACGTCGACTTCTACGCCCGCGTGCTCGGCCTGCGCCTCGTGAAGAAGACGGTCAACCAGGACGACCCGACCGTCTACCACCTCTTCTACGCCGACGAGGGGGGCAGCCCCGGGTCCGACATCACGTTCTTCGAGTACCCGGGTCTGCCGACCGGCCGGGCCGGTGACGGCATGGTGCACCGCGTGCTGTGGCGCGTCGGCTCGGAGGCGGCGCTCGACTTCTGGGCGGAGCGACTGACGGGCGAGGGCGTCGAGGCGCTGCGCGAGGACGGCGGCCTGCGGTTCGCCGACCCGGACGGCCTCGATCACGAGCTACTGGTGGCCGACGTCGAGGACGAGCCGCTGATCGCCGACCACCCCGCAGTGCCCGCCGAGCTGGCCCTGCAGGGCTTCCACGGCGTGCGCGCCTACCTCGGGCAGCCCGACCGCAGCCGGACGCTGCTCGAGCAGGGCCTCGCGTTCGAGCCGCGCGCGGACGGCTGGGAGGCGCGCGGCGAGCGGCGCGGCGGCCTCTACCTGGCCGCCGCGCCGCCCGCGCCGCCCGCCCGGCCCGGGGCCGGCACCGGGCCCCACGGGGGCGGGTCGGGCGGGATTGTCGAGCACCAGGA
>JBLNDU010000155.1:0-3798 GCA_050261935.1 Nocardioidaceae bacterium
CGACCGTGAGGGCATCGCGCACCGGCCCGACGTCGTGCACGCGGAAGATGCTGGCCCCCCGCTCGAGCGCGATCACGTTGGTGGCGATCGTGCCGGGCAGGCGCTCCTGCTCGGAGCGCCCGCCGGCGAGCCGGCCGAGAAAGCTCTTCCGCGAGGTGCCGACCACGACCGGGCGCCCGATCGCCGCGATCTCGTCGAGCCGGCGCAGCAGCTCGAGGTTGTGCTCCACCGTCTTGCCGAAGCCGATGCCGGGGTCGAGCCAGACCCGCTCCTCCGGCACGCCCTCGCCGACCGCGAAGGCGAGCCGCTCCTCGAGGAAGGCCCGCACCTCGGCCACCACGTCGTCGTAGCGCGGGTCGCGCTGCATCGTGTCCGGCTGGCCGAGCATGTGCATGAGGCAGCAGTGGGCGCCCGCGCTCGCCACGAGCCCCGCGAGCTCGGGCTCCGCGCGGAAGGCCGACACGTCGTTGACGACCCGCGCGCCGGCCGCGAGCGCGGCGCGCGCCACCTCGAGCTTCCGCGTGTCGACGGAGACGCGCGCCGGGCCGAGCTGCGCGAGCCGCTCGACCACCGGCACCGTGCGGCTGAGCTCCTCCTCCTCGCTCACCGGCTCGGCGCCCGGACGCGTCGACTCGCCGCCGACGTCGAGGATGGCCGCGCCCTCGGCGGCGAGGCGCAGGCCGTGCTCGACCGCCGCCGCGGGGTCGAGGAAGCGGCCGCCGTCCGAGAACGAGTCCGGCGTCACGTTCACGACGCCCATCAGGACCGGCGCGCCCATCTCGAGGAAGTATCGCGCCGGCGCGTGTGACAATCGCGGGCGCGTGCCGGCCCTGTTGGACGAGCTGCTCGAGCTGTTGCGGATTCCCTCGGTCTCCGCCGCTCAGCCCGACCGGCGGGCGCTGCAGGCCGCCGCCGACTGGCTCTGCGAACGGCTCGAGCGCGCCGGCGCCGGGCCGGAGCAGGTCGTGCTGGCAGGCGGGAATCCGCTCGTGACCGGCGAGCTCCGAGCCGCCCTCCCGGACGCCCCCACCGTGCTCGCCTACGGGCACTACGACGTACAGGACCCCGGTCCGCCCGAGGCATGGGACAGCCCGCCGTTCGAGCCGGTCGTTCGCGACGGGCGCGTCTACGCGCGTGGCGCGTCGGACGACAAGGGCAACTTCCTGCCGCTGCTGCACGTCGCCTGCGCGGGCGGGCTGCCCGTGCACGTCCGCTTCCTCGTCGAGGGCGAGGAGGAGGTCGGCAGCCGGGCGGCGCTTCAGTGGCTGCGCGCCGACGAGCGCGGCGCCGACTGCGCGATCGTCTTCGACGCCGGCATGCTCGACGCGCGCACCCCCGCGCTCACGACCGCGACCCGCGGGCTGATCGGCGCCTTCATCGAGGTGCGCACCGCGGAGCGCGACCTGCATTCCGGGCTCTACGGCGGCGCCGTGCTCAACGCGACGCACGTCCTGACGCGGGTGCTCGCCGCCGTCGTTCCGGAGCCGGGCGGACGCGTCAGGAAGGAGCTCAGGGCCGGGATCGCGCAGCCGGACCCGGAGGAGCGCGCGGCCTGGGCGGCGCTGCCGCCACACGTCATGGAGATCGAGGCGCTGGGCGGACGGCGCGTCGCGCACGACGTGCTCGAGCGCACCTGGGCGGACGTCGCGCTCGACGTGAACATGCTGTCGGGCGGCGCGGAGCGGACGATCGTGCCGGCGACGGCGCGCGCGTTCCTCAGCCTGCGACTCGCGCCGGGTCAGAGCGCCGCCGCGGTGGGGCCCGTGCTCGAGGGGCTGCTGCGCGAGGCGGCCCCCGCCGGCGTCGAGCTGGACGTCCGCCTCGAGCTCGCCGACCCGGCGCTGTTCGACCCGAGCCAGCCGGCCCTGAGGCTCGCGGCGCGGGCGCTCGAGCGGGCGATCGGGAGGCCGCCGGCGCTGATCCGCAGCGGCGGCACGATCCCGATCCTGGCCGTGCTGGCGGAGCGCGGCATCCCCACGGTGGTGAGCGGCTTCGCGCTCGAGGACGACGCCATCCACGCTCCGAACGAGAGCTTCAGGCTCGAGAGCCTCCGCCTCGGCGAGCTCGCCGCCCGTGAGCTGTACGCCGCGCTCGGAAACCTGCCGGCCGAGCGGCGTGCCGCGCGGGGGGCGGGGGCCTAGGAGGCCTCGGGCCTGCCGCCCGGGGGGTCGGCGTGCATCTCGGCCGCGCCGCCGGCCAGCCCCGGGCGCGGCAGCGGCTTCGGCGCCCGCTCGGGCTTGCGCTCGGGCGCCTCGGGCGCGGGCGACGGCGGCGCCGGCAGGACGGGCTCCTCGTGCCCGAACACCTCCTCCTCGCTGGCGCCCTCGAGCAGCCTCACGAACTCCTCGCGCTCGATCGTCTCGCGCCTGAGCAAGATCTCGGACACGTAGTCGAGCCGGTCGCGGTGCTGCTCGAGGATGTCGCGCGCCGCCTGGTGCGCCTCCTCGACGATGCGGCGGATCTCGTCGTCGATCTCGCGCGCGATCTCGTCGGAGTAGTCGGGCTCCGAGGAGAACTCGCGTCCGAGGAACGGCTGGCCGTGGTCGTGGCCGAAGACGCGCGGGCCGAGCTTCTCGGACATGCCGAACCGCATCACCATCTGCTTGGCGGTGGCGGTGACCTTCTCGAGGTCGTTTGAGGCGCCCGTCGTGACCTCCGCGAAGATCAGCTCCTCAGCGGCGCGGCCGCCCAGCGTCATCGCCATCGTGTCCTGCAGCTCCGCCTTGGTGGTCAGGAACTTGTCCTCCGTCGGCAGCGAGATCGTGTAGCCGAGCGCCTGGCCGCGCGAGATCACCGAGATCTTGTGCACTGGGTCGGTGTTCTCGAGGTAGTGCGCCACGAGCGCGTGGCCCATCTCGTGGTAGGCCGTGACCTTGCGCTCCTTCTCGGACATCACGCGGGTCTTCTTCTCGGGACCCGCGATCACCCGCATGATCCCCTCCTCGAGCTGCTCGTGATCGATCTCGCGCCTGCCCTGGCGCGCCGACAGGAGCGCCGCCTCGTTGACCAGGTTCTGCAGATCCGCGCCCGTGAAGCCGGGCGTCTGGCCCGCCAGCGCGTCGAGGTCGATCCCCTTCGCGAGCGGCTTGCCGCGCGTGTGCACCTCGAGGATCTTCACCCTGCCCCTGCGGTCCGGCCGGTCGACCACGATCTGGCGGTCGAAGCGGCCCGGACGCAGCAGCGCCGGATCGAGGATGTCGGGCCGGTTCGTGGCGGCGATCAGGATGATGTTGTCCTTCATCTCGAAGCCGTCCATCTCGACCAACAGCTGGTTGAGCGTCTGCTCGCGCTCGTCATGGCCGCCGCCCAGCCCCGCTCCGCGGTGGCGGCCGACCGCGTCGATCTCGTCCATGAAGATGATGCAGGGCGAGTTCTGTTTCGCCTGCTCGAACAGGTCGCGCACGCGCGAGGCGCCTACGCCGACGAACATCTCGACGAAGTCGGACCCCGAGATCGAGAAGAACGGCACGCCGGCCTCGCCCGCGACCGCACGTGCCAGCAGCGTCTTGCCGGTCCCCGGCGGGCCGTACAACAGCACGCCCTTGGGTATCCGCGCCCCCAGCGCCTGGAACTTCTTCGGGTTCTCGAGGAACTCCTTGATCTCGTGCAGCTCCTCCACCGCCTCGTCGACGCCCGCCACGTCCCGGAAGGTGATCTTCGGCGAGTCGACCGACATCCGCTTGGCGCGCGACTTGCCGAACGACATCACCTTCGAACCGCCCCCCTGCATCTGGTTGATGATGAAGAGCCAGAAGAGCAGGAAGATCACGAACGGCAGGATGTAGGTGAGCGCCGTGA
>JBLNDU010000156.1:0-5991 GCA_050261935.1 Nocardioidaceae bacterium
CGCCGAGGGACGGCCGCGATCGCCGCCGGCCTGCGCCGGCTCGGCGTGGGGCGCGGCGACCGCGTGGCGGCCTACATGCCGAACATCCCGGAGACGATGGCCGCCTTCCTCGCCTGCGCGAGCATCGGCGCCGTCTGGTCGAGCTGCGCGCCCGAGTTCGGCGTGTCGACCGTGATCGACCGCTTCAGGCAGATCGAGCCCAAGGTGCTGCTCGCGGTCGACGGCTACGCCTACGGCGGCAAGGAGTTCGACCGGCTCGAGCGCGTGCGGCAGATCGAGGCACAGATCCCGTCGCTCGAGCGCACCGTCGTGCTGCCCTATCTCGGTCGCGCGGGGGACTGGCACGAGCTCTTCGACGAGCCGGGCGAGCTGTCCTTCGAGCGCGTGCCGTTCGACCACCCGCTCTGGGTGCTCTACTCGTCCGGCACGACCGGGCTGCCGAAGGGGATCGTGCACGGCCACGGCGGCATCCTGCTCGAGCTGCTCAAGGCGGGCGTCCTGCACGCCGACCTCGGCGAGCCCGACCGCCTGTTCTGGTTCACGACGACCGGCTGGATGATGTGGAACTACCTGCAGGCCGGCCTGCTGGCGGGCGCGGCGGTGGTCCTCTACGACGGCAGTCCCGCCCATCCCGACCTCGGCGCGCTCTGGCGGCTCGCCGAGCGCGCCGGCGTAACCTGCTTCGGCACGAGCGCCGGCTACCTCACCGCCTGCATGAAGGAGGGCCTCGAGCCGGGCCGCACGGGTGACCTGAGCGCGCTCAGGAGCGTCGGCTCGACCGGCTCGCCGCTGCCGGTCGAGGGCTTCGCGTGGTGCTACGAGGCGTTGAAGCGCGACCTCTGGCTGTTCTCGATGAGCGGGGGGACGGACGTCTGCACCGCCTTCGTCGGCGGGGCGCCCATCCTCCCCGTCCACGCCGGCGAGCTCCAGTGCCGCGCGCTCGGCGCCGCCGTCCAGGCCTTCGATCCGGACGGCCGCCCCGTCGTCGACAGGATGGGCGAGCTCGTCGTGACGGAGCCGATGCCGTCGATGCCGATCTTCTTCTGGAACGACCACGACGGGAGCCGCCTGCGGGAGAGCTACTTCGACGCCTTCCCCGGCGTCTGGCGCCACGGGGACTGGATCAAGATCACCTCGCGCGGGAGCGCCGTGATCTACGGCCGCTCCGACTCGACGATTAACCGCCAGGGCGTCCGGATGGGCACGAGCGAGATCTACAGCGCCGTCGAGGCGCTGCCCGAGGTGCTCGACAGCCTCGTGATCCACCTGGACGGCGGCGAGCGCGACTACATGCCGCTCTACGTCGTGCTGGGCGAGGGCGTCAAGCTCGACGACGAGCTGCGCGGGCGGATCCGGCGCGAGCTGCGCGAGCGCTGCTCGCCGCGGCACGTGCCCGACGAGATCGTGCAGATCGACGAGGTGCCGCGCACGCTGAGCGGGAAGAAGCTCGAGGTGCCGGTCAAGCGGATCCTGTCGGGCACCTCGCCCGAGGTCGCCGCGAGCCGCGACTCGCTCGCCAACCCGGACGCGCTCGACTTCTTCGCGCGCCTCGCCGCCCGCAGCGACGCCTGACCGCGCCGCTCGGGGTCGACCGCGCACGCGCGAGGCCGGCTCGCACGGACTGCTTGCGTGCTTGCTCGTTTGCTGCTAACTTGCAAGCACTGCACGGACCCGACCCGACAGGAGACCAGCATGGCCGCGCAGACCAAGACCGACACGGGCGTCGACTTCGAGGCCGCCGCCGAGCGCATCCAGGAGCTCAACGAGCGAATCCTGGAGGCCAGCAAGAAGGCGGGCACCACCTACGTCGACGCCTACGAGAAGACGCTGAAGACGATCGCCGACTTCCAGGAGCGGGTCGGTGAGGCGAGCCCGGTCGAATGGGTCACCTCGCTGACGAACGCGCAGGCCGACCTGCTGCGCAACTTCGCCGAGGCCTACGTCGGGGCCGCCCGCAAGGCGCTCAAGTAGCGCGGGAGCGGGATGCCCACCGCCGAGACATCGGACGGGACGGGCCTCCACTACGAGCGCACCGGGGCGGGCGCCCCGGTGCTGCTCGTGATGGGGCTCGGCATGAACGCCACCGGCTGGTGGCGCACCGTCCCCGTGCTCGCCGAGCGCTTCGAGGTGGTGGCCTTCGACAACCGCGGCTGCGGTCGCAGCGACCGCCCGCCGGGCCCCTACTCGATCGAGCTCCTCGTGGAGGACGCGGTCCGGGTGCTCGACTCCGCCGGGATCGAGCGCGCGCACGTGTACGGCGTCTCGCTCGGCGGCATGATCGCCATGGAGCTCGCGCTCCGCCACCCCGAGCGCGTCGAGCGACTCGTGCTCGCCGCCACGACGGCCGGCGGGGCGAACGCGGCGATCCCGGCGCCCGAGGTGCTCAAGCTCGTGGCGCTGCGCGCCCAGATGACCGCCGAGCAGGCGGCCTGGGCGTCCGTTCCGATCAACTACTCGCCGCGCACCCGCCGCTCCTTCGCGCAGCGGATCGCCGAGGACGTCGAGCAGCGGCTTCGCTTTCCGATGCATCCCGACGGCTACGCCGCGCAGCTCGCCGCCGGCCAGGGTCACGACTGCGGCAACCGGCTCGGCGCGCTGCGCGCCCCGACGCTGATCGTCCAGGGCGAGGACGACGTGCTCGTGCCGCCCGAGAACGCGCGCCGGCTCGCCGAGCTGATCCCTCACGCGGAGCTGCGGCTGTGGCCGGAGACCGCCCATCTTCTCTTCACCGACGAGCCGCAGATCGACCAGGAGGTGGCCCGATGGCTGGCCGCCTAGCGCGCCGACCAGCCCTGGTCCATCGTCACGGGCGCGCCCGTGAAGGCGCGGCCGTGGGGCCCGCACAGGAACGCCACGACCTCGGCCACCTCGGCGGGCTCGATCAGCCGCTTGACCGCCTGCGGCGCCAGGATCACGTCCTCCATCACCCGCTCCTCGGGGAGGCCGTGGGCCTTGGCCTGGTCCGCGATCTGCTTCTCGACGAGCGGCGTGCGAACGAACGCCGGGCAGACCGCGCTGGCGCTGATTCCGTGCTCGGCGCCCTCGAGCGCGAGCACCTTCACCAGCCCGAGCACGCCGTGCTTGGCCGAGATGTAACCCGCCTTGAACGGCGAGGCCACCTGGCCGTGCACCGACGCGATCACGATGAAGCGCCCCTCCCCCGCCTCGACGAGCGCGGGCCAGGCGTACTTCGCGAGCAGGAACGGGCTCGTCAGGAGGATCGCGAGCAGGCCGTCCCAGCGATCCTCCGGGAACTCGGCCACCGGGGCCACGTGCTGGAAGCCGGCGTTCGGCACCACGACGTCGAGCCGGCCGAAGCGCTCGAGCGCGGCATCGACGGCCGCGCGGTTGCCCTCACGCGTCGTCAGGTCGGCGGCGAGCGGCTCGCCGGGCCCATCGGGGTCGGGCTCGAGGTCGACCGCGAGCACGCGCATGCCGGCGTCCGTGAGCCGCTGTGCCACGGCGCGCCCGATCCCGCTCGCCGTGCCGGTCACGAGCGCCGCCCGGTCTTCTGGGGATGTGTGCATCGTCCTTCGCCAGCGGTCGGAATGGGAGGGGGCTATACCCTATGACGATGAGAGCCGCCGATACCGCCCACTGTCCGCCGGCCTTCGGCACATCGCCGCCGGGCGACCCGATTCAGGCGTTCGGGGACCTCGGGCAGCACTGGTTCGAGTCGGCCGCCGAGTGCTGGAGCGTCGCAGCGCACGGCGTGCACGACTGGCTCGGCTCGCTGATCCGCCGCGGCGCGACGCCGCTCGACGCCGGCATCGACCTGGCGCGCTGGATCGAGCTCGTCTCGGAGCGGCGCCGGCCGCGTTGGGCGCACCCGAACCGAGTCGTGCTCGAGACGCCGGTCGCGCGCCTGCGCGACTTCTCCGACCGCGGCGCTCGGGGCGTCGTGCCCACGCTCGTCGTCCCGCCGCAGGCGGGGCACGACTCCTGCATCGTCGACTACTCGCCGCGCCAGAGCCAGCTTCAGGTGCTGAAGGCGGCCGGGCTGCGGCGGCTCTGGTCGCTCGACTGGGTCGGCGCCGGCCGGAAGACGCGCGACGCCTCGATCGAGGACTATCTCGAGGCGATCGACCGCAGCGTCGAGCGGATCGGGGCGGGCAGGCTCAACCTCGTCGGCGACTGCCAGGGCGGCTGGCTCGCCACGGTCTGGGCGGCGCTCCACCCGGAGCGGATCAACACGCTCACGATCGCCGGCGCGCCGATCGACTTCCACGCGGGCGAGCCCGTCATCCACGACTACGTCGAGGCGCTCACCCCGATCGACCTCGCCTTCTATCGCGCGATGGTGGCGCTCGGCGGGGGCGTCATGAAGGGCGACTGGATGGTGGGTGGCTTCATCACGATCAGGCCCGAGAGCGAGATCGAGAAGCAGATCGGGCTGCTCGCGAACCTCGACGACGACCAGCACGTGGAGCGCTACCGGACCTTCGAGGACTGGTTCAAGTACGCGCAGGACATCCCCGGCGCCTTCTATCTCTGGATCGTCGAGCACCTGTTCCTCCACAACCGGCTCGCGCGCGGCACGCTCGAGATCGGCGGCCAGCACGTCGACCTGGGCCGGATCGACGCGCCCGTGCTCCTGCTCGCCGGCGCCAAGGACCACATCACGCCCGCGGACCAGGTGTACGCGCTCGCCGAGCACGTCTCGACGCCGAAGCGCCGCGTGCGCACGCGGATGACGAGCGGCGGCCACCTCGGGCTCTTCATGGGCGGCGAGGCGCTCCGCGAGCACTGGCCACCGCTCATGGCGGAGGTCTACGCGCACTCGCGGCCCGGCGGCCGCCGCCCCCAGGCGGCGCGGCGGGCCCGTGCCGCCACGCCACGAGCCGCGCGGGCCATCCCCTCGCCGTAGCCATGGCGGAGCGTTCCACGGCCCTCGTCGGGTCCGACACGCTCATCGAGAACCGGACCTTCGACGAGATCGCGCTCGGCGACAGCGCGACGCTCGAGCGCACCCTGAGCCGCCAGGACATCGAGCTGTTCGCCGTGATGTCGGGCGACGTGAACCCGGCCCACCTCGACGAGGAGTACGCGCGCGACGAGATGTTCCACCGCGTGATCGGGCACGGCATGTGGGGCGCGGCGCTCATCTCCACGGTGCTCGGCACGACGCTGCCCGGCCCCGGCACGATCTACCTCGAGCAGACGCTCCGCTTCCGGCGGCCGCTCGGCGTGGGCGACACGGCGAGCGTCTCCGTGACCGCCACCGAGAAGGACCCCGAGCGGCACCGCGTGACGTTCGAGTGCTGCTGCACGAACCAGCGCGGCGAGGTCGCGATAAGCGGTACGGCGGTCGTGATCGCCCCCACCGAGAAGGTGCGGCGGCCGCGCGTTGCGCTGCCGGAGGTCCAGCTCCACAAGCACGGCGTGTTCTTCCGGGACCTGATCTCGCGCGCCGAGGGGCTCGAGCCGATCCGGACCGCGGTGGTGGACCCGATCGACGAGGAGTCGCTCGGCGGCGCGCTCGCCGCCGCCGAGGCGGGGCTCATCGTGCCCGTGCTCGTGGGGCCCGAGGCGCGGATCCGCGCCGCCGCCGACTCGGCCGGGCTCGACATCTCGGACCACGCGCTCGCCGACGCGGAGGGCAGCCGCGCCGCCGCGGTGGCCGCGGTCGGCATGGCGCGCATGGGCGCGGTGCAGGCGGTGATGAACGGCAGCCTCCACCCGCTCGAGCTCGTCTCGGCCGCGGTCGCGTCGGCCAGCCACCTGCGCTCGGACCGCCGCATGAGCCACGTCGTCGTGATGGACGTGCCCGCCTACTCGCGGCCGCTGTTCGTGACGGACTCGGCCCTGAACGTCGAGCCGGCGCTCGAGGACAAGCGCGACATCGTCCAGAACGCGATCGACCTGGCCCACGCGATGGGAATCGACGAGCCCAAGGTCGCCGTCCTGTCCGCCACGGGGACGGTCAACCCGAAGGTGCGCTCGACGCTCGACGCGGCCGCGCTGACGAAGATGGCGGAGCGCGGGCAGATC
>JBLNDU010000157.1:0-7247 GCA_050261935.1 Nocardioidaceae bacterium
AGGCCCTCGGCCACGACGTGACGCAGGCGTCGGACATCTACTCGCTCGGCGTCTGCCTCTACGAGATGCTCGTGGGCGTGCCACCGTTCCAGGCCGACACCCAGGTCGCGGTCGCCATGAAACACGTGCGCGAGCCGCTGCCGGACGTGCAGCGGCTACGGCCCGAGGTGACCGCGGCCCTCGCCTCCGTCGTCGAGCGGGCGACCGCCAAGGAGCTCGGGCACCGTTACGCAAGCGCGAGCGAGCTCGTGCACGACCTCGAGCAGGTGCTCGCGATCGAGGCGGCGCGCACGGGTCAGACGCACGGCGAGGCCACCAGCGTGCTGCAGTCCCTGCCTGGCGACACGGCCGAGTTCGCGCCCCCACGGCTGCGCCACCCGCGCCGCGCGCTCTGGATCTCGATCCTCGTGCTCGCGACGGTGGCCGGGCTGATCGCCTTCTTCGCCACCCGCGCCGAGAAGGGGCCGGGTGGCGCCGTGACGCCCGGGGCGCGGGGGCTCACCGCCGTGCGGCTCGGCGCCGGCGCGGCCGGCGACTACGACCCCCCGCCGGGCGACGGCAAGGAGTCGCCGAGCGCAACGCAGTTCGCGATCGACGGCAACCGGACGACGAACTGGGCGACCGAAACCTACACGAACGGGTTCGCGGGCGTGGGCAAGCCGGGCGTCGGGCTCTACGTCGACGCGGGATCGCCCGTCGCCGCGCGCCGCATCGACCTCGTGACCTCGACGCCCGGCTTCGACGTCGTCGTCTACGCGTCGAACACGGTGCCGGCCTCGCTCGGAGGCTGGACGAAGGTGAGCGGCCGGACGCGGGTCGCCGAGGACGCGCAGGTCCAGCTCGATACGGCCGGGCGCCGCTTCCGCTACTACCTCGTCTGGATCGTGTCGCTGCCGTCGGGCAACAGGGCGGCGATCCAGGAGCTCGCGCTCAAGCGGTAGGGCCTCAGGAACGGTAGGCGCGCTCACGCGCGTGGCGCTCGAGGGCAAGCTCGAGCAGCCGGTCGAGCAGCGCGACGTACGGAACGCCGCTGGCCTCGAGCAGCTTGGCGTAGACGCTCGTCGCGGTGAAGCCGGGGATCGTGTTGAGCTCGTTGACGAGCACGCGGGCATCCCCGTGAGGGTCCTCCACGAAGAAGTCGACGCGCGCCATGCCGGCGCAGTCGACGAGCCCGAAGACGCGGACGGCGAGCTCGCGCACCGCCTCGCGCACGGGCTCCGGCACGCGCGCCGGCACGACGAGCTCCATCCCGCCGGCCTCGTACTTCGCCTCGTAGTCGTACCAGTCGCCCTTCCGGACGACGATCTCGCCCGGCTGCGAGGCGATCGGCTCGCTGTTGCCGAGCACGGAGCACTCGAGCTCGACGCCGGCCGAAAGCCGCTCGACGATCACGAGCGGGTCGTGCTCGAACGCGGCCCGCAGGGCGGCCTCGAGCTCGGCCGGCGTGGTGGCTCTCGAGATGCCCACCGACGACCCGAGCCGGGCCGGCTTCACGAAGGCTGGCGGGTCGAGCCCGGTGCCCCCTTCGCGCTCGCGCACGGCCGCGTAGTCGACCTGCGGCACGCCGTGCGCGCGCATCAGGTCCTTGAACACGACCTTGTCCATCGACACCGCCGACGCCATCACGCCCGCGCCGACGTATGGCGCGTCGAGCACCTCGAGCACGCCCTGAACGACGCCGTCCTCCCCGTACGGGCCGTGGAGGACCGGGAACACGACGTCGGCGCCGAGCAGGCCCGCGCCGGGCTCGAGCAACACCGGGTCGTCGCCGCTCGACCAGCGCCCGTCGCGCGCGATGCGCACGTCGAGCGCCTCGTGGCCCGCCTCGGCCAGGCCGGCTCGCACCGCCGCAGCCGACGCGAGCGACACATCGTGCTCGCTCGAGCGGCCACCCGCCAGCACCGCGACCCTCACCCCGGGGCGCCGTCCCGCACCGCGCGCCTCACCGCCCCTCGGGCGCCGCCGAGCCACCCTGCGCGCCCGGCGCGGGCGTGGGCGACGTGACGGTGGTCGATGGGGATTGCGGCTCGGTGCGCTCGGTCTCCGTGCGCGGCGGCTCGTAGCGCCCGACCACGATCGCAACGGCCCCGCCGCGCGCCAGCTGCGTCCCGCCACCGGGCCGCTGGGCGAGCACCTTCCCGTCCTCGTCGGCGCTCGACACGCGGCGCTCGGTCCGGACGACCGACAGGCCCGCCCCCTGAAGCGCCCCCGCCGCCTCGCCCGCTGACAGCCCCACTACGTTCGGCACGTCCAGCTTCGCCTCCGCCCGCGCGACGGTGATCGTCACGCGCGTCCCCTCGGTCACGACGGCCCCGGCCGCCGGGCTCTGGGCCAGCACCTCGCCCTCCGGCGCGCTCGACTCCTGCTCCTCGACGGCCGCGCCGAGGCCGGCCGCGCCGAGGCGGCCCTCCGCCGACGATCGCGACAGGCCCACCAGGTCCGGCACGGCGACTCGCGGCGGGCCGCTGCTCACGAACAGCCGCACGCGCGTGTCGCGCTCGACCTCGGTGCCCTCGCGCGGAACCGTCCTGATCGCGACGCCGGCCGCGACCGTGGTCGAGCTCTCCTGATCGAGGGTCACCTTGAGCCCCGCCCTGTTGAGCTGCCTGACGGCGCGCGCCGCGGGCAGCTGCTCCACAGACGGCACGCGCACGTTGCCGGGTCCGTTGGATATCTCGAGCGTGACCGTCGAGCCCTTCGCCGCCCGCTCGCCGGGCCCTGGGTCCTGGCCGAGCACGGTGTCGAGCGCGGCCTCGCTGCGCACGCGCGACTGCTTCACTCGGAACCCCGCCCGCTCGAGCACGGTGGTCGCGCGCAGAAGCTGCGCGCCGACGACGCGCGGCACCTCCACGCGGTTGGCGCGCTGGAGCGCCGCGGCACCGAGGAGCGCGAGCAGCGCCGCCAGACCAAAGGCGATGAGCGTCAGCGTGAAGCGCGGCCAGCGCCTGCGCCGGCCCGCCGGCGCGGCCTCGGGCGGAGGGTCGCCCGGGGGCGGTGCGGCGGCCGCGTCGCCCTCGCGGGGCGGCTCGCCGGCGGGCGGCTCCCCGCCGGGCAGGAGCCCCGGCAGCGCGGCCCGCTCGGCGGTCTCCTGACCGCCGTTGCCCGCCGCCACGATCTGGGCGCGCGCCGCCTCGAGCGCCGCCGCGAAGTCCTCCGCGCTCCCCCAGCGCCGCGCCGGCTCCTTGGCCAGCGCCGTCATCACGACCGCCTCGAGCGCCGGGTGCGTGCCGGGCCGGACCAGCGACAGCGGCGGCGGCTCCTCGGACACGTGCTTGAGCGCGACCGACACCGCCCCATCGCCGTCGAACGGCGGCCGGCCGGCGAGCATCTCGTAGAGGATCACGCCGATCGAGTAGAGGTCGGAGGCGGGCGTGACGGGCTGTCCCTGCGCCTGCTCGGGCGAGAGGTACTGCGCCGTGCCCATCATCGACCCGGTCTCGGTCATCTGGGACGCCCCGGCGCGCGCGATGCCGAAGTCGGCCACCTTCGCGGTCCCCTGCTCGTCGACGACGACGTTGTGCGGCTTGAGGTCCCGGTGGATCACGCCGCGCCTGTGCGCGAAGCCGGCGGCCGCCAGGATCTGGAGCGCGAGCTCGATCGCCCTGAGCTCGGCCAGCGGGCCCTCCTCGGCGAGGATCTGCTTGAGCGTTCGGCCGCGCAGGCGCTCCATCGCGATGTAGTAGGTGCCCTCGTGGCGGCCGCGGTCGAAGACGGCCACCACGTTGGGGTGCTGGAGCGCCGCCGCCGAGCTCGCCTCGCGCCGGAAGCGCTCGACGAAGCTCTCATCCGTCGCGAAGCGCTGGTGCAGCACCTTGAGCGCCACCTCGCGGCCGAGGTGGCTGTCGGCGGCGCAGTAGACGTCGGCCATGCCGCCCGAGCCGATCCGGCGCAGAACCCGGTAGCGGCCGTCGACGAGGGTGTTCTCGGCGACCTGCGCCACCTCACCCCCCGCCGCCGAGGAGCGTCTGGATCACGTCCCGCGCGATCGGGCCGGCCGTCTGCCCGCCGGAGGAGCCGGCCGGCTGGCGCTCGAGCGTCACGGCGACCGCCACCTTCGGGTCGTCGAGCGGCGCGAAGCCGATGAACCAGGGCTGGGTGAACTCGCGGTTGGCGCCCACCTCGGCGGTGCCGGTCTTGCCCGCGACCGGTATGCCGGCGAGCGCGGCCGCCGTTCCGGTGCCCTCCTCCACGACCCGGCCCATCATCGCCGTGAGCTCGCTCGCCGCCTTGCGCGAGATCACGCGGTTCTGGAGATCCGGCTCGATCTGCTCGCGCACGCGCCCGTCCGCGTCCACGACGCGGTCCGTGAGGCGCGGCTTCATCAGGTTGCCGCCGTTGGCGACGGTTCCAGCCACGAGCGCCATCTGGAGCGGCGTGGCGAGCACCTGGCCCTCCTCGCCGCCCTGGCCGATCGCCACGCGGCCGATGTCGAACCCGGCGTCACCGCGCACGAGCCTGCCGTCGGCGTTGCGGATGCCGCTCGCGGTGAGCTGGTCGTCCGGATAGTCGAGCTTGGGGTCGGCGCCGAAGCCGAAGCGGTCCATGTACCTCACGAGCGTGGTGCCGCCGAGTCCCAGGCCCACCTGCGCCCAGACCGTGTTCACCGAGTTCGTGAGCGCGTCCGTGAGCGAGATCGCCCCGAAGCTCTGGCCGCCTGCGTTGGCCAGCGGCGCGCCGCTGATCGTCTTGGGCGACGAGCCGTCCACGAACGTCTGCGGCGTGAACTCGCCCGAGTCGAGGGCGGCCGCCGCGGTCACGACCTTGAACGTCGAGCCGGGCGGATAGAGCTCCTGGGTCGAGCGGTTGAGCAGCGGCTTGTCGGCGTCGCGGTTGAGCGCCGCGAAGTCCGTCGGGATCCGGTTGGCGTCGTACGAGGGCGTCGAGACCATCACGCGCACGCGGCCGGTCTTCGGCTCGAGCGCCACGACGGCGCCCTTGCGGCCGGCGAGCGCCGCGGTGGCGACGCGCTGCCCCTCCACGTCGAGGTTGGTCACCACGTCGAGCCCCTCGCGGCGGCGCTGCTCGAGCTGCGACAGAAGCGACTCGAACTCGTCCTCCTCGCCCGACAGCACGCCGTTGCGCGATTCCTCGAGACTGCGGCGGCCGTTCCTGAGGAACGAGTAGCCGACCGGCTGCGAGAACAGCGACCCTGGCGGGTAGCGGCGGACGTACGTGCGGCGCTGGCCCGACCCCTCGGGCACGCTGCGCGCCAGCACGGTACGGCCGTCCCGCGCCAGGATGAGGCCGCGCGGGACCTTCTGCTCCTCGATCAGCTCGCGCCGGTTGCTCGGCTTGTCGCGGTAGCCGCTCGCGCCGAGCACGGTGTTCCAGGTCGTCGCGCCGACGAGCACGGCGAAGAGGAGCGCGGCGAGTACGAAGAGCTGCACGATCTGGCGGTTCACCTCAGACGAGCCCCCCGCGCCGCGCGTTCTCCGCGCGCGCTCTGTCCGACACGATGAGGAGCAGCGCCAGCAGCACCATGTTTGCGACGATCGACGAGCCGCCGTACGAGACGAACGGCAGCGTGACGCCCGTGAGCGGGATCACCCGCGTGACGCCGCCCACGATGACGAAGACCTGCAGCGCCAGCACCGCCGCCAGCCCGGCGGCGAGCAGCTTCGAGAAGCCGTCGCTGGCGAGCATCGCGGTCTTGAAGCCACGCGCCGCCAGCAGCAGGTAGACGAGCACGAGCCCGACGGCGCCGAACAGGCCCAGCTCGTTCGTGATCACCGCGTAGATGAGGTCGGTGTGGGCGGCGGGCAGGATCGTGCCGCCGCCGGGCAGCTCGAGCAGCGCCTGCCCGAAGCCCTGCCCGAACAGGCCGCCGTCCGCCTGCGCGAACACCCCCTGAGCGATCTGGTAGCCCTCGTCGTCCACGACGTCGGGGGCGAACGGATCGCGCCAGACGTCCACGCGCTCGTGTACGTGCGACACGCCGTTCGCGACGAAGATCGCGCCCGCGAAGAACAGGGTGGCGCCCACGCCCACGAGCGACAGGCGCCCCGTGCTCACGTAGAGAAGGGCGAGGAATGCTCCGAAGAACATGAGCGAGCTGCCGAGGTCGCGGATCACGATCAGCATCAGCATCGCGAGGCCCCACACGAGCAGGAGCGGACCGAAGTGCTTGAGCGAGGGGCGCTCGCGGATCAGCGCCACGAGCGAGGCCGCGAGCACCGCGAGCAGCACGGCCGCCGCCGCGCCGAGGTGGAGCACCAGGATGACGAGCAGGACCGCGACCGCGGTGCCGCCGTAGAGCAGCAGCGCCTGGCCGCCGGGCAGTTGCCGCAGGCGCGGGCGCACGAGCACATCGCCCGCCTCGCGCAGGTAGCTGGCGAGGAAGACGATGATCCCGAGCTTGGCGAACTCGGCCGGCTGGAACTGGATCGGTCCGACCTTGACGGCGAGGAAGGCGCCGTTCACCTGCGAGCCGATGCCGGGAAGGCGCGGCATCGCGAGCAGCGCGATCGCCGCGGCCGCGATCGTGTAGCGATAGCGCTCGAGCACGTGGTGGTCGCGAATCGCGAGGATCGTGCCGACGAAGAAGAGGAGCCCGACGACGAACCACTGCGCCTGCTCGCGCGCGAGCTCCGTGTCGATGCGGTAGATCTCGACGAGCCCGACGGCGGCCAGCAGGGCCGCGAGCGGGAACAGGTAGGGGTCGGCCTCCGGCAGCCGCGAGCGGATGAACAGGTGCGCCACCACGCACAGGCCGAGGAAGAAGGCGCCGTAGGTGACGGTGACCCCGCTCACGTCGTTCGTGCGCGTCACGAGCACGGCCGCGAAGCCGGCGCTCACCAGCAGCGTGACGGGGATCAGCCCGAGCAGCTCGCGCGAGCGGGCCGACATCAGCCGAGCGCCCCTCGCCCGGGCGGGCGTGGCCGCCCGGCCGGCGCGGGCGTGGCGCGCAGCGCGAGCGTCCCGGCGGTCCACGACAGGCCGCCGCGCTCGAGCTGGCGCAGGAGGTCCTCGGCGTCGCGTCGCGAGCGCCACTCGTGGTCGAGCACCCGTCCGCGGCGGCGGGCCGGGATCGCGCGTGCCGGCACCCCGCTCGCGTAGCTCTCCTCGTACAGCTTCACGCCGAGCGGCAGCTCGTAGGGCAGGCCGCGGTAGAGCGTCACGAGGCCCGCGTCGTTCGTGCCGAGGAACCAGACCTCGCGGCTCGCGAGGCAGAGCCCGCCGGCCACGAGCGCGAGCAGGGCGACGCCCGCGAGCGCGCCGAGCGCGGTCCTGAGCCGGCGCCCACTCCG
>JBLNDU010000158.1:0-5349 GCA_050261935.1 Nocardioidaceae bacterium
GCCGCCTGGGTCACCGCGCCGGTCAGCGAGCGCTGCCCGAACGCGGTCATCTGCCTCGACGCGTTCCACATCGTCAAAGCCGCGACCGACGCGCTCGACGACGTCCGCCGCGCCGTGTGGAACGAGGCGCGCAAGGCCGGCGACAAGCAACTCGCCAAGCAGCTCAAGGGCGCCCGGTTCGCGCTCTGGAAGAGGCCCGAGAAGCTGACCGAGCGCCAGCAGGCCAAGCTCGCGTTCATCCAGAAGCTCAACGCGCCGATCTACCGCGCCTACCTGCTCAAGGAGCAACTGCGCCAGATCTACCACGCCAACACCGAGGACGCGCTCAAGCTGCTCGACGCGTGGCTGAAGTGGGCCCAGCGCTGCCGTCTGGAGCCGTTCGTCAAGCTCGCCCGCCGGATTAGTTGGCCATGGCCGTGTCGGCCACCCGCGGGCGGGTGAAATCGGTGAGGATCCGTGGGTCGCCTGCTGACGCCGGTTCCGCTTGGTGCCCGTGAGCCCGTGATTAGTTTGGCGTGGGAGTCTTGCCGGCACCCCGGACTGTTGCTTTGAGCACGCCCATCAGACTCGTCAGTCTCCAAGGCTCCCCGGGCGATCGTGACGTCGGTCGATCAGAGAGGAGCGAGCTGGTGGAGACGGTGATCGAGCGCCCGGGGGCGTTGGATGTGCACAAGCAGCAGGTGACTGCGTGCGTGCGCACGCCTGCCGCACGGGGGCGGCGTGAGCAGCACATCGCGGAGTTCAAGACGACGGTGCAGGGGCTGCTCGCGCTGCGCGATTGGCTGAAGGCGCACGGCGTCACGCACGTCGTGATGGAAGCCTCGGGCGTCTATTGGAAGCCGCCGTGGGCGATCCTGGAGGACGAGTTCGAGTGCCTGCTGGTCAACGCCCGCCACGTCAAGCAGGTCCCGGGCCGCAAGACCGACGTCTCCGACGCCGCCTGGCTGTGCCAGCTGCTGGAGGCCGGGCTGCTCAACGCGAGCTTCGTGCCGCCCAAGCCGATCCGCACGCTGCGTAATCTCACGCGCTATCGCAAGGCGCAGATCGGCGAGCGTCAGCGCGAGGCCAACCGGCTGCACAAGATCCTTGAGGACACCGGGATCAAGCTCGACTGCGTCGCGACCGACATCCTCGGTGCGTCGGGGCGCGCGATGCTCGACGCGCTCGTGGCCGGCACGACCGACCCGACGGTGCTGGCCGACCTGGCCAAGGGCAAGCTGCGGGTGAAGATCCCGGCGCTGCGCGAGGCGCTGGAGGGCCGCTTCGACGTCGAGCACGCGATCGTCGTTGGCGCGATCCTCGCCCACATTGACTACCTCGACGAGGCGATCGACGGCCTCTCAGACGCGATCGAGGAACAGATCCGCCCTTTCGCAGCGGGGGTTGAGCTGCTGTGCACGATCCCTGGCGTGCAAC
Source organism: Nocardioidaceae bacterium (assembly GCA_050261935.1). Lineage (GTDB taxonomy): Bacteria > Actinomycetota > Thermoleophilia > Solirubrobacterales > Thermoleophilaceae > JBLNDU01. Next base: position 1,417 of record JBLNDU010000158.1, read on the forward strand.
GGCGCACCGCCGAGGTGATCGTCGCCGAGATCGGCGCCGACATGAGCGTCTTCCCGACCGCCGGACAGCTCGCCAGCTGGGCTGGGCTGTGCCCCGGCAACGACCAGTCGGCCGGCAAGCGCCGATCCGGCCGCACGCGCAAGGGCTCCAAGTGGCTCTCGATCGCGCTGACCGAGGCCGCCCAGGCCAACACCCGCAGCCGCGACAGCTACCTCTCGGCCCAATATCGACGACTGAAGGTACGCCGCGGTCACCGGCGCGCGATCGGCGCCGTCAAGCACTCGATCATCGTCGCCTGCTGGCACATGCTCACCACCGGCGAGATCTACAACGACCTCGGTGGCGACTACTTCGCCCGCCGCGACCCCGACAAGCAGACCCGACGCCTCGTCGCCCAGCTCGAACGCCTCGGCCACGCCGTCACCCTGACCGAACGAGCCGCCGCTTGATCCCAACGTGATTTCCCATCAGTTTTCCTCGGCCGGCAAGCCGGCGACCCGCGGCGGGTGAAAATGGTGCAGGATCGTGGCGTCGTTCGCTGACGCCGCGTTGTCCTTGGTGCTCTTGAGCCCGCACTTCAGTTTGGCGTGGGGGTCTCGCCCGGATCCCGGGCCTGCCGCCGTGAGCGCGCTCCTTAGACTCGTCTGTTCTCGGGGCCCCGTGCGGGCGACGGTCGGTGGCTGTCGAGCGGGAGGTTGCGATGGACGTGATCGTCGAGCGCCAGAGCGCGCTGGATGTCCACAAGGCGCAGGTGACGGCGTGCGTGCGCGTGCCGAGCGCGGCGGGTGAGCGGGTCCAGCACGTCGAGCAGTTCAAGACGACGGTCCGCGGGCTGCTGGTGCTGCGCGACTGGCTCAAAGCGCACGGTGTGACGCACGTCGTGATGGAGGCCACCGGCGACTACTGGAAGCCGGTCTGGCATGTGCTCGAGGACGACTTCGAGCTGATGCTGGTCAACGCCCGGCACGTCAAGCAGGTGGCGTTGGTTTAGCACTGCTTCTCCTCTCGGACGTCGTTCTTGAACAGTCCAGCCTGGGCGGGTTTGGCCTGAATTCGTAGGCCTTTTCGCTTGCCGCGGTGGACGTAGACGGCGGCGAGTTCGCCGCGTTGGACCTTGTGCAACACGGTCTGGCGGGCGACGCCGAGCGCCTCGGCGGCCTCGGTGAGCGGCAGCCAGCCGTCGGGTGCTTGCTCGCAGACGCGGGCGCGGAGCTCGGGCGTGAGCCGAATCTGCCAGGTCGCGCCGGGGGTGATCTGCTCGCCGACGATGAACCCCTCACGCAGCCAGCGGTGCACGGTGGCGGTCGACACGCCGAGCTCGCTTGCGGCCTTCGCGATCGTGACTATCTCACCATCGCGAGCGGCTGGTCGGACGGGAGCGGCGGGGATCTTGTGGTGGGTGCGCAGCCCGGCGACGCGGTGGGCGGTGAACGGGTTGCCGGCGCCGGTGCGCCGTCCCTGGCGGGCGAGGATCGCGGCGATCTGCTTGTCGGGATAGTGCTCGGCGAGCCGGCGCACGAGCGCGATCGTGTCCTGGTCGGTGCAGCGCGCGTGGCTGCCGGTGCGCGGCAGCGGCACGCCATGCTCGGTGACCGCGCCGCCCTCCCACACGACCCGCAGCTCGGCGACGTGCTCCTCGGACTCGCGGTCGACGGTCACGACGGTGTCGGCGAGGATCACGCGCAACAGCTGCTTGCGCTCGCGGTCGCTGGTCGTGGACGCCTCGAAGACCCGGCGCAGATCGGCGCCGGCGTGCCGGCACCAGGCGATCTCCTCGTCGGTGAGCGGGTCGGGGCGCCTGGCGGCGACCTCGGCGAGAGCGCGCTCGGCGCGGCGGCCCTCGGTCAGCCGCTGCTCCCACTCGCGCTCCAGGGTGCGCGCGACGAGCCGGTTCTCGGGCTCGCAGGCATCGAACTGGCGCCGCGCGCGCTCGGCGTGGATCTGCGCGCGCTCGAGCTCGAGCTCGGCGGAGCGCACCAGCGCCTGATGGTCTGAACTGGCGTGCTCGATTGCGCGCAGCGTCGCCTCGATCCCGGCCGGTTGCAGCGCCTCGAACACGGCGTCGAGCACGACCCGCTCGATCCGCCGGCCGCCGACCGACTGGCAGCGCTTGGTGCCGTAGAGCTGGTTGCCGCGCACACACGAGTAGTTGGGCACCAGCGTCTTGCCGCTGTAGCCGACCTGCATCCGCCGCCCGCAGCGCCCGCAGCGGATCAGCCCCTGCAGCAGCGCCCGGCCCTCGCGAGCGGCGCCGCCACCTTCCCCGCGCGGCGGGCGCCAGTTGGCGCGCAGCCGCTGCTGGTTGGCCAGGTAGCGCTCAAAGGTGATGTAGCCGGTGTGGTGGCCCTCGATGCACACGTGCCACTTCTCGCGCGGCGCGCGGCGCTGGCGCGCGCGGGCCACGCCGTTCTCCACGCGCCGCTCGGTGCGTTTGCGCCCATACGCATAGGCGCCCGCGAAGACCGGGTTGGTGAGGATGTCGTGGATCGCCTTGTAGGTCGGCTTAACCCAGCGCACCCGCCGATCTGAGCTGGCCCGGCGCGGCAGCTTGCGATCCTCCTCGAGCAGCCGCAGCATCACTTGCCTGGCGCTCTGAAGCTCGTCGAAGAACGCGAACACGGTGGCGATCGCGTCCGCGACCGCCTCGTCCGGCGTGGTCCTGACCCACCCGGTCTCGTCGTACTCGTAGCCGGCGGGCAGCGGCAGCCTCAGCTCGCCCTTGCCCGCCTTGTGCAGGCTGCCGCCGCGCAGCCGGGCGCGCAGCACGTGCAGCTCGGCCTCCGACATCGTGCCCTTCAGCCCGAGCACGAGCCGGTCGTTGTGCAGCCCCGGGTGGTAGATGCCGTCGCAGTCGGCGATCAGCGTGTCGGTCAGCGCGCACAGATCCAGCAGCCCGTACCAGTCGGCGTTGCGCCGCGCCAGCCGGGGAGACCTCGATCCCGAGCACGATCCCGACACACCCCAGCCCGACCTCGGCGACCAGCCCCTGGAAGCCGTCGCGCCCCTCGACGCTTTGCGCCGAGCGCCCCTGGTCCTCGTCGACCACGACCACCTCCGAGGCGTGCCAGCCGAGCGCCACCGCGCGCTCGACCAGCTCATACTGGCGCTCACGACTCTCGCGGTTGCGCTCAACCTGCGCCATCGTGGACTGGCGCACGTACACGTATGCCTTGCGCCGCAGGTGCTGACGCTCGACCGTGCTCACCGCTCCTCCTCGGTCTCGCGCAGCACGCGCGCGATCGCCGCCGCCAGCAGCCGCAGGATCCGCTCCTGCGCCGCGGGCGAAAACGACTCCCACATCCCACCGATCCGATCCGGGCCCTCCAGCGGCAGGGCAAGCTGACGCGGCGTAGACTCAAGTCCGCGCACGAAGGTTCACCTCCACGAGTTGTTGGCGCTTCTCGGGAGGCGAGCCTACGTGCCGCTGCCGTCGCCGCCAGGCGCGCGCGAGACCAGCATCCGCCGCAGCCGGCGCACCCCGTCAGCCGACAACAACGCCCCCGCCGCCGTCACGCTCGCCGCCGAGCCCGCGCTCGTCGCCCCGACCTCGATCGTGCCCGGCGTCCCGTCGGGCAAGCGCACGATCAGGCACAGCGCCCCGCCAAGCCGGCGCCGCCCCTCGACCGCCAGCCGCTCGCCGCTCAGCGCATGATGTTTCGCGGTGACGACCACCTCCCCCGGCAGCGATGAGCGCAACTCATGCAGTCTGTGCGGCTGGTCGTCCCGGGCCGTAAGACCGACGTCTCCGACGCGGCGTGGCTGTGCCAGCTCGCCGAGGCCGGGCTGCTCAGGGCGAGCTTCGTGCCGCCCACGCCGATCCGCGACCTGCGCCAGCTGACCCGTTACCGGCGCGCGCAGATCGCCGAGCGCAAGCGCGAGGCCCAACGGCTGCACAAGGCGCTCGAGGACACCGGCATCAAGCTCGACTGCGTC
>JBLNDU010000159.1:0-8182 GCA_050261935.1 Nocardioidaceae bacterium
GGCGGTGCCGCGCTCACGGCGGGCAGCCTACGCCTGCCGCGCTCGCCGTGCGCGTGCACGGCGACGCCGCACCCGCCCGTGTGGCCGGACGGGCGCGACGCCGGGTCAGCCGGCCGGCTTGACCGCCGTGAAGCAGAACTGCGTGCTCGCGAAGTAGAACTCGCCGCGCTCGCCGAGCGCGCGCTGCTCGGCGACCCAGGCGGCCGCCTCAGACTCGTCGACGCCGGCGCGCCCGGCCGCGAAGTCGCCGATCAGCGGCACCAGGGCGGCGCCGTAGGAGTCGGCGTCGAACTCGATCGTCGCGAAGGCGTGCGCCTGCGCGCGCACGTCGGCGAAGCCGGCCGCGCGCAGCGCGGGCGCGAGCGTGCGCGGCAGGGAGCGGTGGACCGCGTGCTCGTCCCAGGCGCCCAGCACGCCGCCCGCGGCGAGTCGAGCCCCGCCTCGAGCGCGCGGCGGCGCTCGGCCGCCGCGCTCGCCGCGGCGCGCCGCAGCAGCGCCCTGAAGCGGTCGACGTCGACCTGGACACGCTCGCTCGCGAGCCGGTAGCCGCCGCCGCCGCAGCACCGACACGTACGACTCGATCGTCGCCGCGACGCGCTGCGGCAGGCGCTCGCCCCAGAGCAGCTCGGCGATGCCGTCCTTCGGTACGACTCGGCCGCGCTCGAGCAGCAGCAGCTCGAGCAGCTGCTTCGGCTTGAGCCCACCGAGCTCGGCCGCGCCGGGCCGCTCCCCCGACAGCCTCAACTCGAACGGCCCGAGCATCCGCACCGCCACGGTCGGCGCTGTCTCAAGCGTCTCCATTTCACCTCAGCTCGGGAGCCGCGCGCCGCGACTCGCAGCAAATGATCGCCGAGCGGCGGCGTCAGGCCAAGGCGTCGACGACCCGCTCGAAGCGGAGCGACGACCGGAGGCGGCTAGCCGCCCCCGCCCCAGGCGAGCACGCCGGCGAGGTCGAGCGTCGAGAGGACGCCGATCGGCTGGCGGTTCTCCGGGTCGACGACCACCAGGTGCGTGCACTCGTGCTCGGCCATCAGCTGCGCGGCGTGCGCGAGGTTGTCGTCCGGCATCACGGTGACGAGCTCCGTGCGCGCGATCTCGCGGGCGCTCCGCTCGGTCGCGCCGGGTCCGATGGCGAGCGCCAGATCGAAGTCGGACACGATCCCCCAGGCGTCGCGGCCGCCGCGATCGACGTCCGCCACGACGACGCAGTGGATCCTGTGCATCGCCATGATGCGCGCCACCTCGGCGAGCGAGGCGTGCGCCGGGCAGGTCAAGACGCCCATCCGCATCGCGTCGTGCACCCTTGCGTCCTCGAACCGCGGCGCGGCGTGGGCTCTGGCGGGCTCGGTGATAGTCGCGCTCATGGTGACCTCCTTCGGTCGCAGCCAAGGTATCCCCCGTGCGGGTACGGGACATCGCGGCCATCCCCGGATCCGGCTCAGGGGAAAGCACTGAGGTTCTGGGCGCGCCGCGCGCGCCTGCGCGGGCAGCTGGGGCCGCCTCTACGCGGGCGGGCGGGGCGGCCGGCGGCCGCCCGCCTGCTTGGAGGCGAGGCCACGCGCCACCGCGCGAGCCGCTCCGAGCGAGCCGCGCGCCCAGTCATGGGCATGCCACGGACGCTCGACGCGGCGCGGTGCCGGCAGTCGCAGCTTCATCCTGCCGCGACCGTAGCGCGGCGGGCGCCGCATCGAATCCGTGCGCTCCCGCCACCGCCCGGGGCGGATTACTGAACGCGGCGGCGCGGCGCCCGACGGCCGCGAGCGAGCGGCGGTCGCGACGGCGGTGCGGCTAGCGGCCGCCCTCGGGCGGCACGATCAGCGCCGGCGCGGGCGCGTGGTGCGCCACGCCGCGTGAGACGCTGCCCAGCAACATCGCCGCCAACCGGCCGTGGCCGTGCGAGCCGACGACCAGCGCGGACGCGTCCTCCTCCTTCGCGAGCTGGCAGAGCCGCGCCCACACGTTGCCGGCGCACACGACGGCGCGCGAGGTGGCCTCGAGCCCGGCGGCCCGCGCCACCTCGGCGCCCGCGGCAGCCCTGCGCTCGGTCTCCTGCTCGATCTCGTCGTCGATCCGCTCCACGGCGTCGCCGAGCACCGCCACCGGCGTGCCCAGCATCGCCGCAGGCGCCGCGTCCCTGGTCGAGATCCAGACGCTCGCGACGAGCGCCCGGCCGCGCAGCAGCTGGGCCCCGCGCTCGATGGCGTGGCGCGCCTCGTCCGAGCCGTCGAAGCCGAACACCACGGGGCCGCTCGGCTCCCCCGGCGCTCCCTCCGCCGCCGGCGGCACGACGAGCACCGGCACGTGGGCGTGGTGCAGCACGCCCTGGGAGACGCTGCCGAGCAGCGCCGACTTCACGCCCGAGAGCCCGCGTGCGCCCACGACGATCGGCGCGGCAGCGTGACGCGACGCCGCGTCGATCAGCTTCGGCCAGATCCGAGCAGGGCCCTCGATCGCCTCAGGCGCCGCGTCGAGGCCCGCCGCGCGGGCGAGCTCCGCCCCCTCGGCGGCTATGCGCTCGCCGTTGCGCCGGTCCTCCTCGTCGAGCTCCTGGCGGGCATCGGCGAGCGCCACCGGCATCGTCCCCGTGTCGCCGTAGAGGAGCAGCGCGCCGAGCGACTGCCAGACGGAGACCACGACCGCGCGCCGACCGGGCATGAGCGCGGCGGCGCGGCGGATCGCCTCCTTCGAGTGGTCCGAGCCGTCGTAGGCGAGCAGGATCGGTGCTTGGTCGGCTGGCATCGGCGCTTGAGCCTAACCCGGCGCGCGTGCCGACGGTGCCCTGGTGAGCGCTACCCCAATACGGGTACGGTACGCGCTACATGCCCCCCACGGGACTCGACCGGCGCACGCTCGAGCGGCTTCTGGACGTCGGCCACGACCTCGTCTCGGAGCTCGACCTGGAGTCGGTGCTCCGCCAGGTGCTCGCCGTGGGACGCGAGCTGACGGGCGCCCGCTACGCGGCGCTCGGCATCCTCGACCAGCGCCGGGAGGAGCTCGAGCGCTTCGTCCACGTGGGGATCGACGAGGAAACGGCGCGCGCGATCGGGCCGCTGCCGCGCGGACGCGGCATCCTAGGCGAGCTGATCCGCGACCCGCGCCCGCTGCGCCTGCCCGCTGTCAGCGAGCACCCGCGCTCGTACGGCTTCCCGCCCGGGCATCCCGAGATGCGCAGCTTCCTCGGCGTTCCGATCCGGGTCCGCGGCGAGGTCTACGGCAACCTCTACCTGAGCGAGAAGGAGGACGGGCCCGAGTTCGACGAGTCCGACGAGCAGGCGGTCGTCGTCCTGGCGGAGTGGGCCGCGATCGCGATCGACAACGCGCGCCTGTACGAGGCGGTGCAGGAGCGCCGCCTCGAGCTCGAGCGCGCCGTGGGCGGCCTCGAGGCGACGCTTGCGATCGCGCGCGCGCTGGGCGGCGAGACCGACCTCGGCAAGGTGCTCGGGCTGATCGTGAAGCGCGGGCGGGCGCTCGTCGAGGCGCGCTGGGCGGTGATCATGACCTCCGTCGGCGATCAGCTGGTGGTCGAGGCGGCCGCCGGCGAGCTCCCCGACAGCCCGGTCGGTCGCCGCCTCCCGATGGCCGACTCGGTCGCCGGCGAGGCGTTCCGCTCGATGGTGCCGGAGCGCGTGGCCGATGTGTCGAAGCGCCTGCGGGCCTCCGCGCGTCGCGAGCGGCTCGACGCCCGCAGCGCCATGTACGTGCCGCTCGTGTTCCGCGGCCGCGCCCTCGGCGTGCTCGTCCTGGCGGACCGGCTCAGGGGCCCGACGGGCGAGTTCAGCACGGACGACGAGCGCCTCATGCTGGCCTTCGCCGCCAGCGCGGCGACCGCGGTGGCCACGGCCCAGACGGTCGAGGCCGAGCGGCTCAGCCGCTCCATCGAGTCCGCCGAGCAGGAGCGGGGCCGCTGGGCCCGCGAGCTCCACGACCAGACGCTGCAGGATCTCGGCGCGCTCAACGTGATGCTCGAGATGGCGGTCCAGAGCGGGAAGCCGACCGTCCTCGAGCAGTCGGTGCGCGCTGTGCTCGAGCAGATCGAGCACACGATCCGCAACCTGCAGGGCATCATCACCGACCTGCGGCCGGCGGCGCTCGACGAGCTCGGCCTGCGGCCGGCGCTCGAGACGCTGGTCGAGCGGGCCGCGGCGCTGTCGGGGCTCGCGATCGACCTCTCGATCGACGTGCCCGACGCGGCGGGACGGCTCGAGCCGCAGCTCGAGGGCACCGCCTACCGGCTCGTCCAGGAGGCGCTCAACAACGTCGTGAAGCACGCCGGCGCGAGCAACGTCGAGGTGGCGCTCGGGGAGTCGGGCGGGCTCCTGCTCATCACGGTGCGCGACGACGGCGTGGGCTTCGAGCCGGCGTCGGCGCGGCGCGGCTTCGGGCTCGTGGGGATGCGCGAGCGGGTGGCGCTCGTCGAGGGCCTGCTCAAGGTCGAGTCGCGGCCGGGGCGCGGCACCATGGTGCGCGCGGAGCTGCCCATGCGCCGGCGGCCGGGGCGACCGGCCACGGTCGGACGCCGCAGCGCCCGCGGCGCGTCGCTCAGCGGCCGCCAGTGAGCGGGATGATGCTCCGGCCCGAGCCGGGCGCGATCACGGCGCGCCGCCTGACGCCCGGCGCGCCGCCGTGCGGAACGGCGACCTCGACGCGCACGCCGCTGCCCGGCGCGCGCTCCTCAGCGTCGCGCGCGGCGAGGTAGGGCGACAGGTAGCGGCCGGCGAGCTTGGTGGGCGGCCACCAGAGCGCGTGCTCGGAGACCGCCGGCTCCTCGCCCTCGCCGCCCTCCGCCTCGCTGCCGACCTCGGTGCGCAGGAAGCGCGGCACGGCGCCGGTCAGGAGCATGCCGCGCAGCACGGGCTCGAACGGCCGCGGCGTGACCGGCGCGCCCACGCGGGCGGCGATCGCCTCGGCGGCGGCGTCGGCCTGCTGGGCTGCGATCCCGCCCTGCTTGAGCGGGAAGGTCGTGGCGTCGCCGGCGGCGTACACGTCGAGCTCGCCCTCGACGAGCCCGTGCAGGTCGATCGGCACGAAGCCGGCGGCGTCGTGCGGGAGGCCGCTGATGTGCGGGCCGCGCAGGCCCGGCATCGCCACCACCCTGTCCGCCTCGACGGACGGGCGATCGCCGGCCAGCTCGAGCCGCCCCTCGTCGGCGGCGATCGCGTGGCTCAACCTCAGGAGCTCGATGCCGCGCTCCTCGAGCAGCTGCTCGACCGCCGTCGAGGCCGCGGCGCCGAACATCTCGAGCGGCGCCGCCTCCGGGGTCACGAGCCGCAGCCGGACGTCGTGGCGGCCGCGCTCGGCGAGGAACGTGGCGGTCAGCAGGGTGAGCTCGTAGAGCGGCAGCGGCCAGGTCGCGCCGGGCGGAACGGCGAAGGCGAGCGACCCCAGGCGGCCGTCCTCGAGCTCGTCGAGGATCGCGCGGAAGCGGCGCGTGTAGCCGGGGCCCTTGACCGTCACGGCGCCCGGCAGGGCTATGCCGGCCCGGGCGCCGACCGCCACGAGCAGCACGTCGTAGGCGAGTTCCTCGCCCGCGCGCGTGAGCGCGACGCGGGCGCCGGCGTCGACCTCGGCGAGGCCGCCGCGGCGCAGCCGCGCCCCCCGGTCCTCGACTATGCGGGCGAGCTCCCAGCGCCGCGCCTGGCCGAGGCCGAACGGCTCGGCGACCGCGAGCGGGCGGTCGACGTATTCGGTGCCGGGCGCGAGCAGCTCGATCTCGACTCGGTCGACGGCCAGCGCCCCGAGCGCGAGAAGCGCCTCCACGGCGGCCACGCCGCCGCCGGCGACGAGCACCTTCGCGCGATCGCCTCGGCCGCCGGTGTCCGAGAGCAGGCCCATGGGGGGTGAGCGATGTGTAGAGGACCGACACGTAGCCGGCATCGGGACGGTGAGCGGATGCTCCTCAGTGCTTTCCCGCAGTCCGCGCGGGACGTCCTCGGCTCAGTGCGCGAGCGCCACGCCGAGCACGACGATCGCGACCGAGCCGACCAGGATCGCGCCGTCGAGCGCCCGGAGGTCCGGCCTGCGCATGTGCCACGCGACGAGGCCGCCCACGGCGAGGACGAGGGCGAGCTTCGCGTGAAGCGTTCCGTCCTCCCACTGATCGAAGTGATCGGCGAGCGCGGCCCCGGTCACCACGAGCACGGCGAGCGCCGCGAGCGTCCCCCAGCCGAAGCGTCGCGCCATCGCCCGCAGCCGCGTCCGGTCGGGCGCCCGTCGCTCGACCGGCACCACGACCGTGCCGAGGAACAGCTGTCCTCCCACGAAGAAGGCCATCGCGAGCAGGTGCAGCACCCGGACGGCGGTCCAGGCGTCCACGTCAGTCGGCGCGCTCGGCCTCGACGACCGCGCCGGCCAGCTGCTCGAGCTCGCGCGGCGGCAGGGTCCGCTCGATGAGCGGGAACAGCACCCGCTCCTCGTGACGGATGTGCTCCCCGAGGAGCTCCCCGAGCTCGTGCAGGGCGCTCGGCTCCGGCGTCGCCTCGGCCGCGAGGGCGGCCGCGCGGCTGCGGATCTCCCCGTGGTCGGCGAGCACCCGCACGACCTCCGGCCGCCGCGCGTCGCCGTGCCTCGCGAAGGCGGGGAGCAGGATCTCCTCCTCGACGCGGAAGTGACGCCGCCCCTCGCCGTCGAAGAAGGCGAGGAAGCGCTCGCGCGCCGCAGCGGCGTCCTCCGCGCCGGCGCGGCGCAGCGCGAGCGCCACGGACAACCCCGTGTGGTGCTCGCGGGAGAGCGGCGCGAGCGTATCGCTGCGCTTCATGCGGCCAGGGTAGTCACACGCCGACCAGTGCCGCGAGCGCGAGCATCGCGGCCGCCCCGAGGGCCGTGCCGAGCGCGGCGGCGGGCCGCCCACCGCGGACGAACGCCTGCGGCGCCAGCTCGACGGCGACCAGCGAGAGCATCGCCCCGGCCGCGAAGGCGAACGAGAACGCGAGCAGCGCGGCCACCTCCTGCACGAGCAGGTAGGCGATCACGGCGCCGACCGGCTGCGGCGCGCTCGTGGCGACCGCCGCCCAGAACTGCTGCGCCCGCCCGAAGCCGGCACTCGCCATCGGGATCGAGACGCTCGTGCCCTCGGGCACGTTCTGCAGGGCGATGGCCAGGATCACGAACAGCGCGAGGCCGGAGGTGTCCGACGCGTAGGCGGTGCCGATCGCGAAGCCCTCCAGCAGGCTGTGCACGAGCAGCACGCCGAACACGAGCAGCGCGCGCCGCACGCCGGCGCCGGCGAGGCCGCCGACGTGCACGTCGCGATGCTCGAGCAGCCGGCGCGAGACGAGCAGGAAGACGACTCCCACGACGAGCCCCGACGCGACCGAGGCGGCGGAGCCCTCGTCGAGCGCCGGCAGCAGCAGGCCGACGATCGACGCCACGCCCATGATCCCGACGGTGATCCCCCAGAGCAGCGGCCGCAGCTGCGACGCGCGCTCGCCGAGGAAGAAGACGGGGACCGCGCCGAGCCCCGTGGCCAGCGCCGTCGCGCCGCCCGCGAGCGCCACCAGCGCGAGCTCCACGGTCTAGTGGGCGGCGTCGATGAGGCCGTTGTCGAGCGCGTAGCGCACGAGCTCGGCGCGCGTCGAGATGCCGAGCTTCTGCTGGATGTGGGCCCGGTGCGTCTCCACGGTCCGCACGCTCAGGTAGAGCTGGCTCGCGATCTCGTTGTTGGTGTGGCCGAGCGCTATGAGCCGCAGCACCTCGACCTCGCGCTCGGTCAGGTCGCCGGGTGGGCCGCTCGGCGACGCCGGCTCGGCGGCCACGCGCGCCCCCAGCTCCGGGTTGAGATAGGTGCCGCCCCCGGCGGCGGTGCGGATCGCCTGCACGAGCTCCTGGCCGGCCGACTGCTTGAGGACGTAGCCGCGCGCGCCCGCGCGCAGCGCCTCGCGGGCGAAGGCGGGGTCGTCCTGCATCGTCAGCACGACGATCGAGGTGTCGGGCGAGCCCTCGCGAATCGACGGGATCGCGGGCAGGCTCGGCTCGCCCGGCATGTTGAGGTCGAGGATCAGCACCCTCGGCTTGTGGCCGCGGACGTAGCGCGCCGCGGCGTCGACGTCGCCCGCCTCGGCGACGACCTGGAGATCGTCCTCGGCGTCGAGCAGCATCCGGAGGCCCGTGCGGACGACGGGGTGGTCGTCGGCGAGCACGATCGTGATGTCCGCAACGGATCCCCCCTCCACGAGCTGGACACTAC
>JBLNDU010000160.1:0-13210 GCA_050261935.1 Nocardioidaceae bacterium
GCAGGTCGAGGTCGGCGTGCATCGTGGCCTCCCGGTCGACGGTGACTTGGACACCGCCGACTTCGACCACTCCTCAACAAACCCCTCAATCACGGCACCAGCCGTGGAATCAACCATCTAGATGGCCAGATGATCGTTGGGCTCCCCGGTCCCCTCTCGGGGCGCGGCGCGCTCCAGGTCCTCGGGTAGCTCGTAGCCGGCGGCCTGCGCCACCGCGGTACGGCTGTAGCCGGGCCCGAACGGCGCCGGCGGCTCGCCGCCGACCAGCAGGTGCTCGAGGGCGGCCACGATCCGATCCGCGGCCCTTCCGTCGCCGTAGGGGTTCGGCGCCGTGGCCATCTCCTCCCAGGCGCCACGGTCGCACAGCAGCCGGTCGCCCTCGGCGAAGATGCGTTCGGGGTCCGTGCCGACCATCCGCAGCGTCCCGGCCTCGAGGCCCTCGCCGCGCTCGGTGACGTCCCGCAGCACCAGCACCGGCTTGCCGAGCGAGGGCGCCTCCTCCTGGATGCCGCCCGAGTCGGTGATCACCAGGTGGGCACGCCCGAGCAGCTTGGCGAAGGTGGCGTAGCCGAGCGGGTCCACCAGCAGCACGTTGTCGTCGTGCCGCTCGAGTCGCCGCCGCAGGACGTCGCCGACGCGCGGGTTGGGGTGCACCGGCAGCACGAAGCGGTCCTCGGGGTGGGCCTCGGCCAGGCGCGCGATCCCCTCGGCGATCCCAACCAGGCCGGCGCCCCAGCTCTCGCGCCGATGCGCGGTGACCACGATCACCCGCCGCTCCGAGTCGTAGAGCTCGTTCAGCCTCTCGTTCGCGAAGCGGACGTCGAGCTTCGAGGCCCACTGCAGGGCGTCGATGCCGGTGTTGCCGGTTACGAAGACCTGGCTGACGGGCACGTTCTCGCGAACGAGGTTCTGCAGGTTCGCCGCCGTCGGCGCGAAGTGGAGCCCCGCGATGCAGCCGATCACCTGGCGATTGAGCTCCTCCGGGAAGGGGGTGTTGCTGGGGCCGCCGGTGCGCAGGCCCGCCTCGACGTGCATCACCGGGACGTGCAGGTGGAAGGCCGAGAGCGCCGCGGCCATCGCCGAGGAGGTGTCGCCGTGGACGATCACCGCCGGCGGGAAATGCCCGCTCAGGACCTTGTCGGGCCCCGGGGAGTCGTCGTCGGCGAGCTCGAAGCGCTCCGCGATGAAGTCCTCGAAGCGCCGCATCACCGAGGTGACGCGCTCGTTCAGCTGCGAGCGCCGCGACCCCGCCCAGAGGGTGACGTCCGGCCTGATCCCCGCGAGGTCGAAGATGAACTGCACCATCCGCTGGTGCTGGCCCGTGGACACGACGATCGGCTCGTAGTAGTGGCTGCGCCGCATCGCCAGGATCAGCGGCACCAGCTTGATCGCCTCGGGTCGGGTGCCCACCACGATCGGCAGCTGCAACTTGGCGCCGATCCGCTCCGGCTCGACCGCGTGGCCGCTGACCAGCGGGTGGTCATCGCCGATCGCCTCGGACGCCGCGCCCTCTCCGTTCAGGTACTCCGGCGCCGGCTCGGTCAGCCTGTGGCCTGGTAGGAGGTCGGGTGTCGAGTTGCCTCCGGACATGCGCAGTGCACCTGCGGGTTTGCCATCGGCCGGATGTCGACACGACTTGAGCGTCGCGCGGCCGGTGTGCGCGCCGCGATGCGCGACACTCGTGAGGCGATGCAGGTGATCGCGACCCATGACGTCCTGAACCAGCCGCCGCCGCTCGTCCCCTACGACGCCTTTGGCGCCGACCTGGCGCTCTCGGAGGCGCTCGAGCGGGAGGGCGGCGGCTGGGGCCGCGAGCGGGCGGCCGAGCTGGGCGCGCTCGCCGGCGGCGCCGAGGCCCTCGAGCACGCCGAGCGCTGCGAGCGCAACGAGCCGCGGCTCGTGACCCACGACCGCTACGGCAACCGCGTCGACCGCGTCGAGCTCGACCCCTCCTGGCACTGGCTGATGCGCCAGGCGGTGGAGCGCGGCCTGCACGCGCTGCCGTGGCGCGAGCGGCGCCCCGGCGCCCACGTCGTGCGCGCCGCGCTCTTCCTGCTCTGGAGCCAGGTGGACGCGGGCGTGATGTGCCCGCTCTCGATGACCTACTCGGTCGTGCCCGCGCTGCGGGAGACGCCGGCGCTCGCCGCCCAGCTCGAGCCGCGCGTGACCCGCCTCGACTACGACCTCGTGGCGCTCGCCGGGATGGCGATGACGGAGAAGCAGGGCGGCTCCGACGTGCGCGCCAACACCACTCGCGCCGAGCCGCAGGACGACGGCTCCTACACGATCACCGGGCACAAGTGGTTCTGCTCGTACCCGCCCTGCGAGCTGTTCCTGACCCTCGCCCAGGCGCCCGCCGGGCTCTCCTGCTTCCTGATCGAGGGCCGCGACCCCGGCTTCCGGATCCAGCGCCTCAAGGACAAGCTCGGCACGCGCTCGCTGCCGTCGTCCGAGATCGAGCTGCACGGCGTGCGCGGGCTAATCGTGGGCGAGGAGGGCCGCGGAGTGCCCGCGATCGTGCGCATGGTGAACCACACGAGGCTCGACTGCGTGCTCGGATCGGCCGCCACGATGCGACTCGGCACCGCGCAGGCGGTCCACCACGCCCGTCACCGCTTCGCCTTTGGGCGCCCGCTCTCGGAGCAGCCGCTGATGCGGAACGTGCTCGCCGACCTGGCGCTCGAGTCGGAGGCCGCCACGGCGGCGGCGCTGCGCGTGGCGCGCGCCTACGACGAGGGCGACGAGCCGTTTCGGCGGCTGGCCACCGCGACGCTCAAGTACTGGATCTGCAAGCGCGCGCCCCAGCACGCCGTCGAGGCGCTCGAGTGCCTCGGCGGCAACGGCTACGTCGAGGAGTCGGGCATGCCGCGGCTCGTACGCGACTCGCCGCTCAACTCGATCTGGGAGGGCTCGGGCAACGTGGCCGCGCTCGACGTGCTGCGCGCGATCGAGAGGGACCCCGGCGCGCTCGCCGCCCTCCTGGCCGAGTGCGAGCTCGCCTCGGGCGCCGACCGCCGGCTCGACGCGCACCTCACCCGGCTCCGCGACGCGCTCGGCGGCGCCGGCGAGGACCCGCAGTGGCGCGCGCGCCGCCTGGCCGAGGACCTCGGCCTCGCGCTCCAGGCGAGCCTGCTCGTGCGGCACGCACCCGCGCCGGTCGCGGACGCGTTCTGCGCCGGCCGGCTCGGCGGACGGGAGGGCGCCTTCGGCACGCTCCCCGACGGCGTGGACGCCGACGCCCTGATCGAGCGCGTGCTCGCCGCCTGAGCGCTCCGACGTGCTCGGCCCGCCGCCCGCGCCCGCACCCCGCTGACCCTCGCCCGCTGAGCGTCACTCCGAGCGCAGCACCTCGGCCACCGGGGCGCTGGCCGCGCCGCGCGCGGCGAGCGCCCCGACGGCTGCCGACAGCGCGACGATCGCCAGCGCGGCGAGCGCGACGGCGAGCGTCGCGGGGGCGAGGCCGAGCTCCGGGCCGATTCCGGTCTCGTTGCCGACGTTCGTGAGCATGGCGTCGGCGGCCAGCAGACCGAGCGGGACGCCGATCGCGAGCGCCGCGGCCGCCAGCAGCGCGGCGCCCAAGGCGATGCTCATGCTCACCTGGCGCGGCGTGAAGCCGAGCGCCTTGAGGATCGCTATGTCCCGGAGGCGCTCGCGGATCGTGAGCGCGGTCGTCCCTACGAGGTTGGCGAGCGCAACCGCCAGCACGAGCGCGGCGATCAGGTAGAAGGCCGCCTTGAAGGCGTCGAAGGCGCCCAGGTCGACCTCCTCGACGGTGGCCCTGACGCCCGGCGCGGCGGCCTCGATTGCGCGCGCCGTGGCTGCCGGGTCCGCGCCGGGCGTCACGCGCACCATGAACTGGCCAGGGTCGGCGCCGGGCTCGACCCGGCGCAGCCCCGCGAGCGTGATGATCGCGCGCTCGCCGTCGTCGTCGGTCTCGGCGTAGCGGCCGACGATGCGCATATCGACCGTGCGCTCGCCGAACGCGAGCGGCATCGTGTCGCCGACGCCGAGGCCGAGCCGCTCCTGCAGCCCGTAGCCGATCATCGTCTCGTCGGGCCGCGACGGCGCGCGCCCCTCGCGCACCACGTAGCCCGCGCGCGTGACATCGCCCCCGAGCACGCTGACCTGGAAGGACTCGTCGCCGACGGCCACCTGACGCTCCGTGGCGGTGAACGAGGCCTGCACGTCCGGACGGGCGCCGATCGCCTTCGCGACCTCGGACGGCTCCACCTCGCGCGGGTCGACCGTCAGCGCCTGCGGGTCCCCGGCCAGCGCCGGGTTGTCGGCGAAGCCCTGCACGGTGCGGTCGAAGGCGAGCGCCGCGACGATCGCGACGGAGGTCACGACGAGCGTGGCGATCGTCAGCCACGTGCGCAGCGGACGCGAGGTCACGTCCTTGATCGCCACGGCGACCGCCGGGCCCAGCCGTGCCCGGGCGGCGAGCCCGGCGAGCCGCGAGGGCCGCGTCGAGACCGGCGCACCGCCACGCGCGATCGCCTGGCTCGCGGGCGTGCGGCCCGCGCGCACCGCCGGCAGCAGCGTGGCGGCGGTCACGATCGCGAGCACCGTCACGACGGCGCCGGCGAGCACGCCCGGCGGGAACGTCGCATGGCCGCGCTCGAGCACGGACGACATGCGCAGTTGCAGGCTCGGCGCGAGCAGTCCGCCGGCCACCACCCCCGCCGCGGCTCCAGCGCCCGCGATGGCGAGGTTCTCCACGAGCACGAGCGCCGTGAGCGCGCGCGGGGTGAAGCCGAGCGCCTTGAGGATGCCGAGCTCGCGGTAGCGCGCGAGCACGCGCGCGCTGACCGCGCTGAGGATGACGATGCCGGCGGCGACGAGCAGGAAGGCGCCAAACGCGGCGAGGAAGCCGCCGAAGAAGCGGTTGAGGTTGAGCGCGTCGCGGCGCGTGTCCTCGAAGTACTCGAGGTCGTGGATGCCCGTGCCCGCGATGCGCTTCGCGCGCGCGATGAAGGCGCCGACCGCCTGCGGATGCGCGATCCGCACGAGCAGGACGGACGCGCCCGCGGCGTCCTCGGGCGTCAGGCGAGCGACCGTCGCCGGTGCCGCCCAGCCCATCTGGGAGTCGCACTCCGGGTAGAAGCAGTCGCTCAGGTCGAGCGCCGTGCCGACGACGCGGAGGCGCAGCGGGGCGCCTCCGCCGCTCGGCTGGAGCGCGACGCGATCACCTGGCTCGATGCCCTCCGCGAGCGCGAAAGCGCGCCCGACCACGACCTGGCCGGCGGCCGCCACCCAGCGGCCCTCGAGCAGCAGCGGGATGCCGACCTTCGGCCGCTGCGCGGTCGCCGCGCGCAGCTCGAAGTCCTCGAACTCCCGGCCGGCGTGGCGCAGCAGCGTCGTCGTCACGGCCACCGGACCGGCGGCCTGAACCACCTCGGGCGCCGCCGCGACGCGATCCAGCGCGCCCCGGTCGCCGTAGAAGACGACGTGCGGGCCATTGGCGCTGGCGAACGCCTCGTCCCACCGCTCAGCCGCGCTGCGCTGCTGGCCGAGGCCGGCCGTGATGCCCACCGCCGCGATCGCGACCACGACGAACAGCATCAGCGTCTGCAGACGGCGCTGGCGCAGGTCGACGAGCGCGGTACGCCAGAGCGCGCGCATCACGCTTCCCCGGCGGCGAAGACGCGCATCACCCCTCCCGGTCGACGAAGCGGCCGTCCTCCATGCGGAGCAGCCGGCCGGCCGCGCTCCCCACGCGAGCGTCGTGCGTGACGAGGACGGTGGTCTGCCCGGCCGCGTGGGCCTCGCGCAGAAGCGCCACCACCTCGGCGCCGGCGGCGCTGTCGAGGTTGCCCGTCGGCTCGTCGGCCAGCAGGACGTCGGGCTCGTTGGCGAGCGCGCGGGCGAGCGCGACGCGCTGCTGCTGGCCGCCCGAGAGCTCGCTCGGGGCGCGACCGCCGGCATCCGCGAGGCCGAGCCGGTCGAGCAGCTCGGCGCGGCGGGCGCGCGCCCGCTCGGCCGAGCGGCCGGCGAGCAGCAACGGCAGCTCGACGTTGTCGGCCACGCTGAGGTTGGCGACCAGGTTGAAGAACTGGAAGACGTAGCCGACGCGCTGGCGGCGCAGCACCGCGCGGCGCGCCTCGGAGAGCGTGTCCAGCCTCAGGCCGGCGAGATAGACGGCGCCGTCCGTCGGCACGTCGAGCCCGCCGAGCAGGTGCAGTAGCGTCGACTTCCCGCAGCCGCTCGGGCCCATGATCGCGACCATCTCACCGGCATCGACCGCCAGGTCGACCCCGCGCAGAGCCAACCGCTCCGGATGGCGCTGGTCGTAGCCCTTCGTCAACCCCTCGCAGCCGACGATCGCGTCCGACGCGACGCGCCCGGCCACTGAGCCGGTGGCCATAGTCCCCGGAGCGTGGACATCGGCGCGCTCGAACGCATCCGCGCAATCCCGTCGTGCGAGGACGGGGATACCCGCACCCTTGGCGAAGCGTGACCGCCGGGCATCGAGCGCGATGGCTCGAGTGCCCCTCAGCTCCGTAGTCCGCGCGGAACCGGGTCCGTATGGAGCGCGGAGGCCGAGTCGTGCCGTCGCTGCGATGTTTGAGGGCTGGCCATCGCGACCGCGAACGCCGAATCGGAGGCGGAGTGGAGTGCATCGTCTCACCCGCCGCACGCCGAGAGCGGGCAGGGTTGTGGCGCTGCTGGGCCGGCGTGCTTCTGCTCCTGCTCTTCGCGCTGGTGCTGCCCGGCCAGGCGTCGGCCGCGACGGTGAGCTTCGACGAGTCCCCGCAAGGCCCGCGCCTCCGCGGGGACTACTGGGGAGGCCTTCTGTTCCGCGCGGCCGCGGGCGAGGCCAACACGGTGACGATCGAGGTGGGGAGATCGGAGACGACGGTCACCGACAGCACGGCGCCGCTCGCGGCCGGCGCCGGCTGCAGGTCGCTCGACGCGCATAGCGCCCGCTGCGCCGAGACCCGCCTGGCTCCGGCTCCGGACTACTCCTACTCGACCGCTTCCGTCGCGGCCGAGCTGGGCGACCGCGACGACACGGTGCGGGCGGCGTTCCCCGCCCCGGGACCGGGGTCCCTGGGGAGCATGGCGGCGAGCGACGTGCGGCTGATCGTCGATGGTGGCGCCGGCGGCGACGTGCTCGACGCGTCACGCGCGCTCAGCGGTGGTCCGGCGATGGAGCTGAGCGGCGGGCCGGGCAGGGACACGCTGATCGGCGGCCCGCGCCACGAGTGGCTGCTGGGCGGGCCGGATGCCGACGTGCTGCGGGCCGGTGGCGGCAACGACGATCTGTCCGGCGATGGGCCGTGGCGTCGGGGGCAGCGCGGCGGCGACCTGCTCGACGGCGGCGCCGGGAACGACGTGGTGAGCTACGCGGAGCGGCTGGCGCCGGTCGTCGTCGACCTCGCGCGCGGCCGCGGCGGCCGCCCCGGCGTGGGCGACCGCCTGCGTGCGATCGAGCGGGTCGGGGGCGGCATGGGCCGCGACCGCCTGTTCGGCGACGACCGCGCCAACGCGCTCTCCAACGTGGGGACGTTGTTTCACTGGCCGCGGCTGTACGCCCCCTCGGCGCCGCAGGCGGGCGAGTTGCTGGTCGGCCGCGGCGGAGACGACAGGCTGACCCCGTCCGAGCGCGGCGCGCGGCTCGACGGCGGCCGCGGGAACGACCTGCTCGGCCGCCCCTCGCGCCGCTTCCAGTTCGCCTGCGGCCCCGGGAGCGACACGCTCAACCAGCGGCGCCAGGAGGTGCTCGTGCCGCGCGACTGCGAGTGGATCATCGCCGCCGACGGCTGGGTCTCGCGCGGCGTTGTGCGCGGCGGCCGCGCCCACTTCCAGGTGCGGCCGGGCGGCTGGATCGGCGGCTGCCCCGGCGGTGTGTCGCTCAGCGCCCCGCACGGCGGCCGCTACGGCGGCGCAAGCTGGACCGCCCAACCCAGACGGCGGCGCATCTCGTTCGCGCTCAACGCCGCCGGCCGCAGGGCCGCGCGCCGCCACCAGACCGCGGTCGTGCGGGCCGTTTGCCGCGGCTGGCTCGCGCGCGTCACGACCGCGGTGCCCTGGCGCATCCGGCTCTGACCGCCGGCCACCCTGCGCCCGGGGGTCCGGACACCGGCGGGATCGCCCGCGGACGGCGGCCGCCTCAGCGCACGCCCGCCCGCTCGCCCTCGGCGACCGCCTCGCGCTCGGCCTGCGGCTCCTTGAACGCACCGAGCCCTCCCTTGGAGGTGGAGGGCCACCAGGTCCGGTCACCCAGCAGCTCCACCGCCGCGGGCACCATGATCGTTCGGACGATGAAGGTGTCGAGCAGGATCCCGAGCGCGACCAGGAAGCCGATGTTGAAGATGAACCAGACCGGCAGCGTCATCAGCACCGAGAACGTGCCGGCGAGGATGATGCCGGCGCTCGTGATCACGGGGCCGGTCGCGCCGAGAGCGCGGAGCATGCCCTCGCGGGTGCCGTGCCTGCGGGCCTCCTCGCGGACGCGGCTCATCAGGAAGATGGTGTAGTCGATCCCCAGCGCCACGAGGAAGATGAAGGCGAAGATGGGCAGCGAGTTGTCCACTCCGTCCTCGCCCACCACGTGGAGGAAGAAGAGGACCCCCAAGCCGAGCGTGCCGAAGAACGACACGACCACGGAGGCGATAAGCACGAGCGGCGCCACCACCGCCTGCAGGAGGACGCCGAGTATCACGGCGATCACCAGCAGCGAGGTGGGGACGATCACGCGCACGTCGCGCGCGTTGGCCTCGTTGTAGTCGTACTGGGTCGCGCTGCCGCCGCCGATCAGGCCGCGCACGCCCGGCCCGAGGTCCGAGATCCGCTCGCGCAGCGCCGGCACGCGGTTGAAGGCCCTCGGCGTGTACGGGTCGTCCGAGAGGACGAGCGCGAACCTGGCGATCCGCCCGTCGCGCGATCGCTGGACGCCCGGCGTGATCGCCGCCACGCCCGCCGCGCTCGCGAGCCGCGCCTGGGCACGCGCCACGTCCGCCGGGCGAACCGGCCCGTTCGAGCGCTCCACCAGCACGTCCGCGGGCGCGAGGGCGCCCGCGGGGAAGCTCCGCTCGATCGCCCGAAAGCCGTCGACGCTCTCCGTGTCCTTCTTGAACACCCCCGTGGTGCTGTAGCTCTCCTTGTAGGCGAGCAGCCCGAGCCCGCCGATCGCGAACAGCGCGAGCGTCACCCCGAGGGCCGCGACCGGCCGCTCCAGCACCCGGTCGCCGAAGCGCCGCCAGACGCCCGGATGCTCGTACTCCACCGCCTCGGGATCGAACGCCACGAGCCGGCTGCGCGGCCAGAAGCCGCGCCGTCCGACGATCGCGAGCAGGGCGGGGAGCGCGGTGAGGCCCGCCACGAAGGCGCAGCCCACGCCGATCGCGGACGCGGGCCCGAGCGATCGGATCGTCCCGACGTCGGCGAGCAGCAGCACGAGCATCGTGAGCGAGACGGTGAGCCCGCTGGCCAGGATCGCCGGCCCCGCCCGGCGCAGCGCCTGCGCCATGGCGTCGTGCTTGTCGTCCTTCCTGCGCAGCTCCTCCCGGTAGCGGGACACGAGGAGCAGGCAGTAGTCCGTGCCGACTCCGAACATCAACACGACGAGGATCGTCGTCGTGTTGCTCGACACGGTCTCGCCCGACTTGGCGAGCAGGTAGACGAAGCCCTGAGCGACCGTGTAGGCGAGGCCGACGACGATCAGCGGCAGCAGCGCGATCGCCGGCGAGCGGTAGATCAGGAGCAGCAGCACCAGCACGAGCGCCACCGTGACCGTGAGCAGCTTGGTGTCGAACGAGGCGAAGACCTCGTCGAAGTCGGCGCTGAAGCCGGCGTCGCCGGTGACGTAGACGTCCAGGGTGCCGGCGCCGTCGCCGGTGATCTCGCGCAGCGTCTTGCCCCAGTCGGGCAGCCTGTCCTCGTCGTTCGGCAGCGCGACGACGGCGTAGGCCAGCTCGCGGTCCCTCGAGACCTGCGTCCGGCGCGCCACGCGCGAGAACGGGAGCACGGGCGGACCGACGAGCGGCAGCTCGCGTGCGGCCCTGCGCGCGTCGCGCACGATCCTCGCGCGGTCGGCGTCGGTCAGGCCACCAGGGCGCCGGTAGACGATGAGCCCGTTGGCCGTCTGGCCGCCCGGGAACTCCCGCTCGAGCGTCCTGATCACCTCGGTGGACTCCGCGTGCTCGGGCAGCGCGCTCTCGGTCCGGTCGTCCGTGACGTCGGCGAGCTTGCCGCCGATCGGCCTGAGCGCCACGGCGAGCACGACCCATGCGAGCAGCACGAGCCACTTGGTCCGGCGCCCGGTCACGAAGCCCGCGACCGCTCTCATGCTCCATGCGTTCCCATGCTCTGCCCTCGCCTAACCGGCGCCGCGTCGACGCGCCGAGCCGCGCGCGGCCGCCTTCGCGCTTCAATGTGCGGACGATCGATGAGGCGAACCAGCTCGCGAGCCCGGTGAAGGTCACGCTCTACTCGATCGCCGTCTCGCATCCGGCCCGCGCCGCGGGGCTGATGCTGCGCTACAAGGGGATCGAGCACGAGCTCGTGAACCTCATGCCCGGATCCCAGCGGCTGCTGCTGCGCCTGAAGGGCTTTCGGGGCGCGACCGTGCCGGCGCTCAGGATCGACGGGCGAAGGCTGCAGGGGTCGCTCGAGATCTCACGGGCGCTCGACGAGCTCCGACCCGAGCCGCCGCTCTTCCCGGCCGACCCGAGGCGCCGGGCGTCGGTCGAGCAGGCCGAGCGCTGGGGCGAGTCGGTGCTGCAGCCGCTGCCGCGCAACCTCTTCCGCTGGTGCGCCGCACGCGACGGCGAGCTGCGCCGCAGCCTCGCCGAGACGAGCGGGATGCCGCTGCCGGCGCTGTCGGCAGTCCTCGCGAAGCCGCTCGCCTGGTACTTCGCCCGGGTGGTGTCGAGGGCCACCGACGACTCGGTCCGCGCCGAGCTCGCCGCGCTGCCCGACCAGCTCGAGCACGTGGACGGCCTGATCGCCGCCGGCGTGATCGGCGGCGAGCGGCCCAACGCGGCCGACTTCCAGATCGCGACCAGCGTCCGCGCGCTCCTCAACGTCCCGCAGCTCAGGCCGCTGGCCGAGCCGCGCCCGGCGGGCGAGCTCGCGATGCGGATCGCACCGCGCTTCGGGGGCTCCCTGCCGGTGCGGCTGCCGGACGAGTGGATACCGAGGCCCGCCAGCCGGGCGGCTCCACAGAGCCTCCCCGAGTAGTCGCTCCCGCGCGCATGCGGCAACTCGAGCCCGCCGGGCATCGAGCGGCGACCGTGCGGCGCGGGGCCGCCGAGGTCGCGCTTCGTCGCCTGGAATCAGGCCGGCCTCTAGATCGACGCCACCGGGCAGCACCTGGTCGCCGAGCCGGTCAGCAGGCTCTACTCGATCGCCGCCTTGCGGCCGGCATGGGCGCGAGCTGCAGGGGTCGCGGCGTCGCCCCGCTGCGCAGGCCCCCATGTGCCCGCGACGGCGAGCGCGGCGAGCATGATGACGAACGGGTCGACCGGCGCTCGAAAGCGGGGCTCGCCGCCGCTGATGAAGACCACCGACGCGAGCAGGAGGAGCGGCGTCAGCCAGACGAACAGCGGTGTGCGGCGGACCGATCGGTTGGCCACGCCAAGCAGCGCGAGCAGAGCGACGATCCAGAACGACACGGTGCCGATGTCGGCGAAGCGCTGCGCGAAGCCAAGGTGCCGCATTGCGTGCCGACCCCAGTCGAACCCGTCCAGGTGAAAGATCCGGACCGTGTTGCGGAAGCCGACCTCGAGGACGTACAGCGGGTGACGCTCGATGTAGGCGAACGCCTCGTGCCTGAGCCTGCGGTCGACCTCGGGCTCGGGCAGCCGCGACCTCACTATGGGAGCCAGCGTCGGGTCGGTCCTCAGGCTTCCCCACCGCCCCGGGAAGCGGTCGGCGTGGCGGCTCGTGTCGTTGTAGCTCCCCGCCAGGGTGCCGCCGGTCTGGGTGGTGATCGGCACGAACTCGCCCCACACGTGCGCGTTGCGGATCGTCCAGGGCACGATCATGAGCACCGCGACCAGGACCGGAACCGCTGCCGGGGCGAGCGCCCGCCACGAGAGCGCCGGGCGTCGGACCACGGCGGCGATCACCAGCGGCGGCAGCAGCAGGAGCCCATTGGCACGGGTGAGCGCGGCAAGGCCGGCGAACGCGCCGGCGAGGGCGTCCAGCGAAGACGGTGCGGAGGACGGCGGTAGCGCAGCGCGGCGGCGATCGCGGCGAGCACCAGCAGCGGGAAGAGCGCGTCGCTCAGGAGCGCCGACTGGACCAACAGGAGAGGCGGAAAGATCGCCGCGATGCCCGTCGCGGCGAGGGCCGCGCCTCCGGACCACAACTGCAGGGCGATCAGCCCGATCAGCGCGACCGTCAGGGTCCCCACCGCTGTCTGCACCAGCCGCGCGCATCGCCAGCGATCGGTGGACTGCGTTCCCGTCACGGCGTAGATCGCCCCGAGGAAGTACGGGTAGGCAGGCGGGCGCCAGCTGCCGTGGAAGTCGCCGTCCGTCGCTACGAGCTTGGCCGCTCTGTCGTAGTCCCTGGGCTCGGTGACGGCGTCCGCCGCGTAGCCGGGCGTATCGACCAAGAACGCCACCCGCACAGCGAGGGCGAGCACCACCAGCGACCCGAACAGGAGCCAGAACCGCCGTCCGGCAAGACGACCGCTGACCAGCAGAGCTGCTCTTCGGTGACGCGCTCGCAGCTCCTCGCCGCTAACCGGCGCGCGTGACCTCGAGGAACGCCTCGTAGCGCTTGATCGCGCGCTCGGCGCGGGCGCGCTCCTCGGAGCCCTCCTGCGCCGTCTCGAAGGCGTCGCGCGCCTCCGAGAGGCGCGCCTCGAACACCTTGGGGTCGACCTCCTCCGGCGGTATGGCGTCCTCCACCAACACGAGCGCCGAGTTGTCCACCGCCTGCATGTAGCCCTCGCCCTGCGCGAAGCGAACGATGTCCGTGTCCGAGCGGTAGAGCTTGAGCTCGGTCGGCTCGAGGATCGCCATCACGGGCGCGTGGCGCGCCAGGATGCCGATCGAGCCGGTCACGGTCCGGGTCGAGATCATCTGCACCTCGTCGTTGAAGACGACGCCCTCGGGCGTCAGCACCTCGACGGAGAAGGATGCGTGCGGCATGCGCGGCGCCCGGGCCTAGGAGCTCTCGCCGGCCGCGCCGGCGCCCGGCTGCTCCGATCCGGCGCCGGCCGGCTGCTCGCCCTCGCCCCCCGCGTCGGCGCGGC